>JAIRYX010000474.1 GCA_031267635.1 Planctomycetaceae bacterium | reverse complement strand
TTATCCCAACGGCTTTGGGACTTGTCCCAACAGCTTTGGGACTTATCCCAACGGCTTTGGGACTTGTCCCAACGGCTTTGGGACTTGTCCCAACAGCTTTGGGACTTGTCCCAACAGCTCTGGGACTTGTCCCAACGGCTTTGGGACTTGTCCCAACAGCTTTGGGACTTGTCCCAACGGCTCTGGGACTTGTCCCAACAGCTCTGGGACTTGTCCCAACGGCTCTGGGACTTGTCCCAACAGCTCTGGGACTTGTCCCAACGGCTCTGGAATTTATCCCAGACACTTTGGATCGGACAACAACATCATTGGCTTAAACAACAAAGCCGTTGACTTAAATGCTTTTAGAGATTGACTTTATAACAATGGCGTCAGTTAATAAGTCGATTACCTTGTTCAATAAGACGCCGCCTTTTTATTTTAGGAGATTAAATTTATGTCAGGCGACCATTTCATTCCTCGCAAGGACAACGATTTTTTTGCATGGGCGAAAAATTTTGTGGCGTTCGTGCCGTGAAAACCGTGAACGCCGAAAAGACGAGACTCAAGAGCAATTCCTCCCGCCGGATGCTCTTTTGTTTCTGTTGGCTCAACTGTTATCTCAATGCCCTTTCCCTCATTATTCCAGTAATCCTTTTAGCTTTAAAATTTTATGAGCATTGAAGTCATCAACATTACCAAACGGTTTGGGAATTTCACCGCCATCAACAATGTCAGCTTGAAGATTTCCGACGGCGAGTTGGTGGCATTGTTGGGACCGTCCGGTTCAGGAAAAACGACGCTGCTGAGGATTATCGCCGGTCTCGAAGAATTTGAGTCGGGGCATGACGCCGATATTTTATTTCATGGCGAAAGCGTTGTCGGCAACCGCATTGCGGAGCGGCGGGTTGGATTTGTGTTTCAGCATTACGCTTTGTTTCGTCATCAAACCGTGTTTGAGAATATCGCGTTTGGACTTCGCGTGCGTCGTGGGAAAAACCGCGTGTCTCGCGAGACGATTCGCGAGCGCGTGACGGAGTTGATTCATTTGATTCAACTCGACGGCTTGGAAAAGCGTTATCCCGACCAGCTTTCCGGCGGTCAGCGGCAACGTGTCGCGCTTGCCCGCGCGTTGGCGATTGAGCCGAAGTTTCTGCTGCTTGACGAACCGTTCGGTGCGCTCGACGCTCGTGTCCGTCAGAATTTGCGGCGTTGGCTTCGGCGGCTTCATGATGAAATTAAGCTGACCAGTTTGTTTGTGACGCACGATCAGGAAGAGGCGTTGGAGCTTGCCGACCGTGTTATCGTGATGAATCAGGGGCGGATTGAGCAGGAAGGAACGCCTGAAGACGTGTTTCACTGTCCGAAGAATGCGTTTGTGATGGATTTTCTCGGCAATGTGAATTTGTTTCATGGACGTGTTGTTGCCGGACAGATCGTCTTTGATTCCGATCACGCCGCGAAGGAAGGCGAGGAAGTTCCGCTGTTTGTCCGTCCGCATGAAATAGAGCTTTCGCCGGACAATCCGAACGACACGGGCTTTCCGGCGACGATCCGCCGCGTGCAATTGGCGGGCGCGTTTGCCAAAATCGAATTAACCGACAGTAGCGGCAAAGAAATTTATGTCGAAATGTCGCACGAGAAATTCCGCCGCCGCCCGTTTCATGTCAACGACGCCGTATTCGTCGTCCCGACGCAAAGCGTTGTGTTTCAGGAAGATTATACGATTTAAATGAAAAAAAACGTGCCGCTCTTGTCTCTCAATGTCCCTGTAGTTCCCTACGAATTTCAAAACGCCAAAAATTTTGATACGCACATGAGTACAACAATTCCGACGCCTCTACCGCAAGCGAACATCCCGAAACATCCTTCGGAGGAACAAGCGGAGTTTATCCGTCACTGGAATACGAAGCTCGCCGCAAGCGAACCGGAAGAGATCCTTCGCTGGGCGGTTGACGTTTACGCGTCGAAGCTGACGATGGCGACCGCGCTTGGTAACAGCGGTTGCGTGATTCTTTCGATTCTTGCGAAACTCAAAACGAAGATTCCGATTTTCAATCTCGACACCGGTTATCAATTTCCCGAAACATTGGAGCTTTTGGAACAGATCAACAGCAAGTACGGCTTGGACGTCTGCCGCAAAACGCCGGAGCTTTCGGTCGAGGAATACGAATCGCAAAACGGCGGGGCAGTGTATCGAACGGACACGAACCGATGTTGTTACGAGCGGAAGATACAGCTTTTGGAACAGATCGCTCCCCACTACGACGCTTGGATTTCCGGTCTTCGCCGCGATCAAAGTCCGACTCGCGCGAATACGCCCGTTGTCGGCTGGGATGCGAAATTCGGATTGGTGAAAATCGCGCCGCTAGCGTTCTGGACGGGGAAACAGGTTTGGAGTAAAATCATTGCCGAGTCGATTCCTTATAATAAGTTGCTTGATCAAGGTTACACGAGTATCGGCTGCGCTCCCTGCACTCGCCAAACGCTCCCCGGCGAAGACGAGCGTGCCGGTCGATGGTCAGGGCAAGCCAAAACCGAATGCGGGCTGCACTTGGTCAACCAATCGCTCAGCAGTTCCGAACTGTAACGCGCGAAAAGTGCAAAACTAAAGTTGAACATTGGAGCAAACGAGCGGTTCCGGTCCGAGAGTGGCGATGTAAAATTCCGGTTCGGGAGAATTGGCGAGAAACGTGTTGATTGATTGGGTATCAAGAGCGTTAATTTTTTCCTTGATTTCATTCATGCTGCGGATACGTCCGAGATGATACCAATCATGGAGAATGCCGGAAGCTCGCGATTCCGTTGATTCCTGTTGCATCACCAAGACGCTTTTGGCTCGAATTTTAAGTAACTCAACTTCTTTTTCCGTCACGCCTTTCGAGATACGCCGGAGTTCATACAGTAATATCTCAAGAGATTCATTTGCACGGTCGGCGGTTGTTCCGCAGTAACAAGTCACTCCCCCGCGATTCCGAAACGAAAAATGCGACGCGCCGGCAGTATAACAAAGTCCTCGCTTTTCGCGAATTTCCGTAAACAATCGGCTACTCATTCCTCCGCTGAGAATACAGACCGCACTGTATTCCAACAGATAATTCGGATGAGAAAAAGGGACGCCGTGGTAAGCAACGCCAATGTGCGTTTGTTGAGAATCGTAAGGAATGTGGATCGCCCGTTTTCCGTCGAATGTTTCCGTGACGACCGGAATGTTCTGCGGAGTCCAGTCGCCGAAGAAACGCTCCACGCAATCAACCAGTTGATTCCAATCGAATTTCCCCGCAACGCCAATCATCATTCCTTGCGGCTGATAAAACCGCGAATGACACTCTCGGACGTCATGGATCGTCATCGAATTAAGCGATTCCAGATTTCCGCATGTCGGCAATCCCCATGGAGCAGGCAAAAAGTTTTTACTTAATTCCGCCATCACTTTTCGTCCCGGCTCGTCTTCAATCGAAATGATCTCCTGCTCAATGACTTGCTTTGCCGCACTCAGTTGTTTTTCCGGGAAATGCGGTCGCCGCATAACATCCGCCATCAGCGAGAGCGTCGGCAAAAGATTGGACGAAATCGCCGCCGCCTCATAAATCGTATATTCTTCGGAAATCGATTCATTGCGATCCGTACCGAGATTTTCAAATGCTTCGCTCAACTGTCGGCTATCGTATTTTCCCGCTCCGCGTAACGCCATTTCACACGTGAGATTCGCCAATCCCAACCGCCCCGGCGGATCGTAATTACTTCCGCACGGGAGCCATATCGAACACGCCGCGGAGTCACACCACGTCATCAATTCCGCAACCAGCGTCATGCCGTTCGGAAAATGATGAGTATAATTGATTGGAGAAATATTATTCACGAAATTGTCGGCAGAAAAAGATGATTTTCAGTAACGTTGAGACGCTATTCAATCATGCAACCGTTCACGGATGTGTTTCACTCGCTAGATTATACGAGTATAAAAATATTCGTGACGGTTACTGCGAATTTGAAAAATATCTGAATTTCAAACTGTTGAATGATTGACTAACTATTTGGCTTTAGGTTGTGTCGGAATGACGTCCGGCGCGTTGCCGAGTTGTGCCAAAACTTGCAAGATTCCATTAAGATGAACAAATCGCGGTCCGAATCTGTCTACAAAATCATTGATCATAAACTCGCTATCGCGCATATTGTCAGAATTGTCGTAGATTTCTTCCGTGATGATATTGAGATATTCCGTTTGAATTTTTCCTAAACGGTCAGCGGCGGTTTTGCAGAATTTGGCAAGTTCCGGGTTGGCTTTTTTCCACATTGCCAATTCATTGATACGTTGACGCTGTGCAGTGACATTTTGTTCAATCAGCTCTTCAATTAACTCATTCTGCCTATCCTGCGCCGCAAGCATTTCTCGCATAAGAAGACAAAGTTCGCTCAACGTTCCTGATGAATCTGGTAACGGGCGAGCGCTCGGATTGCTGGAAACGACGTCAATTTGGGTAAAAAAGTGGGGCTGCTGATCCTTATTCATTTTGTTTTGATTCCTAAAAGAATGTAAAAAGTGACTTAATTTTGAGTTGTTGATGAGAAAAGACAGACAACACCATTAGTATAAACAGAAAAGTACAAAAAAGTCGAGAGGTTTTACTAAAAAAAATAAAAAAAACTTTTAGAATTATCGGAGAAATCCATTTTCTCGGTCATTTTCTGTAAATATTAAAAAAAGAAAGATAATAGCATTTATAACGAAAACACGATGGGGGTTGACAAAAAGCACACACAAATATATCTTTGTTATATTCCTCGTACTTTGACTTTCGTTTTTAGAAAATGTTCATCGTTCATCATGTCCCCAAAGTTTCTTTTGTCTCTAAATGTCCCTTTTTTGATGAAAAACGAATTTTCAAGCATGAAGAATATAATGGAAGATTTCAGTCGCGACAACATCAAGTTTCGGAAATCATCAGGAAAATTTTTAATTTTTTTTGTTCAAGGCAATCATAAAGATTTTATCATTTAATTCAAGGTATAAGGAAAATTTAATGAGTACAGCTATGATAGAAGCCGTCGGACTGACGAAGTATTACGGTGAGTTTGCGGCAATTGACCATTTGACGTTTCATGTGAATAAAGGTGAGATAGTTGCTTTTCTTGGACCGAACGGAGCGGGAAAAAGCACCACGATGAAATTATTGACCGGCTATCTTGCTCCCAGTTTTGGAACAGCCCGTATTGCCGGATTTGATATGTCATCAAACCGCATCGCCGGAGCCGCCAAACTCGGCTATCTTCCAGAAAACGGGCCGCTTTACCCCGATATGACGCCGCGTTCGTTGTTGCAATTTTTCGCGCAGGCACGCGGATTAAACAAAACGCAAATCCGCAACCGAATTGCAAAAGTCGTGGAAATTTGTTCGTTGGGAACAGTCATCGAAAAACCGATAGGCAAACTTTCGCGTGGCTTTCGGCAGCGTGTCGGCATGGCACACGTTCTGTTGCATGAGCCGGACGTTCTTATTATGGACGAACCGACCGCCGGTCTTGACCCGATTCAAATTCACGAAGTACGAAATATGATTCGACAAATCGGCAAAGAAAAAACGATTCTGCTTTCGACGCACATTCTGCAAGAAGTTGAAGCGGTCGCTTCGAAAGTGGTTTTCATTAACGAAGGTCGATTATTGTTCGACGGTACCGTCGAAGAGTTTCGCAAGGGCGTCAACGATCTCGACGAGAAATTCCTCCAACTGACCGCGTGATGATTGGTTGGGCAACTGAATCGTTACCGTATTGTATCAATCAAGCCCTTAAATATGAAATAACTCATGTTACGCACGCTAATTAAAAAGGCCGCCAAGCATTGTTTCTTGATTTTTCGTAACGATTCAGTTGCCCAACTCAAATAAATTCCGCACGGCAACTGAAGAGTTACAAGGAAGTATTATCATAATGCGTAGAGACATACGTAATGTATATCTCTACGTATTTTTAAAAACTACTTTGTAACTGCCGGAAAATCAATTTTCACATTTTTGTCTTTTTTCGTGATTTCCAGCGGCAAACCTTCCGACTGGAAACCGTATTTTTGAAGGAGCGGTTGATATTCCGCCGGTGCGTTCGTGCCCAAACTACCGTTCCACATAATTCGTATGGTACACTTTCCTGTCGGCACGCCGTCAATATCGACTGTGTGAATCGCTTTAAATTTTCCGCCTTCCTGAATGTTTCCGGTACTTTCATTCATCCCGTTATCCGGTCGGAATTTAATCGCAAAATCTCTCGGAATCGGTTTGCCGTCGTAAGTTACCGTCCCTTCAATAGGAACGACGTCATACGGGGCTTTAGGCGAGCAACCGATAAACGATAAAGCGAACAGTGCAAATAGTAATGTCAATTTTTTCATCAAAGATTCCTTAATTAATAAAAGTAACTATTCAGTCGCCCAAACCCAATAAACCCGTACCGGGCAACGGAAGAGTTACGGTTAATTTTACCGAAAAATGTTATTATTGCCGCCCTTATTTATGAAATTTCCTTCGTAGTCCGAATTGCATCAATATGCGTCCTATGTTTCGTTCCATTTTTTTGATAAACATCCATGATCTAAAAAATAAGGGCATATTGGAGGGCTTTGTTGGCTACTAAGGGGAAAATTGATAAATAAGGATTACAAGGATAAAGTTTTTCGGGGAATTATACAGTTGTCGTGCGGATTTATTTGGTTTGAACAACTGCATAGTGTACGAGTAAAATGTTATGTTTACAACGAATCAATTGTTTGCGAACCGCCGCCTTCATTCGCTCCGCCGGTATTGATAGGCGCTTGTGCGTTGGCACGAGTGAATGTCGCCCGCCATGCGGTTGCGGCTACTGTATTGGAAACAAATTGTACGGAACCATCGCACATTCCCGCATTTAAACCGCCGGTATGGAATCCCCGCGCAACTCGGCATTCCGAGTTATAGCTAATTTCATTAGGAGCGAAATACGCTACACCCGCAATTGTAAAGAGGGCATAACCCTGTGAACCATGATTCACAAAAAGGAACGGGTTGGCATTATCCGACTTGTTCGTGATTGTACTTTGCGGGTGAGTTGTGCAAGCCGCCTCAAGGGAAAGAAAGGTGTGCGATGTTCCGTCAACGATTTCCGCAAGCCCGACTCCGCTGTTTCTGAAAAACACCGATTGACGTGTCGGTCTATAACGACTTTCTACCGTTGATGTTGAATCAGCGCGTTCTGCATAATCTTGTGCTGGAGCGGCGTAATCTTTGTTGGAATTTTTCTGAACTTCGCCGGCATGTATTCCCGAGGGACACCGTAAAAACGCAGGAACCTGATCGGCTATCGCTTGATTTTCCGTGTCGCCGCAAGGAGATGTGGTCTCATGCGGAGTGTATTTCACGCCGACTGCATAAGCGTAAGCGCGATGTGTGAAGTCGAACTGATTGTAAAGCGTCTGCTGTTCCGAATACGGCAGGATAAACAGGGGCCAGCCCCACATACCGCATGGAACACCGCCCGCATCATGCAATCCGTTCATCCAAGTCAGATGCAAATTTCCCGGCGGAAACGACTTGAGGGAATCGTGATAGTTGTGCATCGCAATTCCGATTTGTTTCAAATTGTTCGTACACTGCATTCGCCGTGCCGCTTCGCGCGCTGCTTGAACTGCGGGCAAGAGTAACGCAATCAAAATTCCAATGATTGCAATCACGACAAGAAGCTCGACAAGCGTAAACGCTCGGCGAACAAAAGATTCTTTTCCAAATCGGGCAGAAATGCACGCAATAATACGGGCAAAAAAGAGTGAAATCGCACGTAAAATGTGGTATTTTAACCACTTTGCGTACCCCCCCCCCCCGACACATCTTTGTGTAAACCCAGGAAATCAAACGCTTTGTGTAGCTTTTGGCTCATCACTGAAACTCCATTAATTGTAAGTTTTTTGAAATTGATCGACAAAAATCACTGTGATGTTTGCCAAATCAAATAAATTCTACAATTATTGATATTACACAGAAAATTTAACTTGTCAACAAGTGAAACCTTTAAAATTTAAAAGATTCTTGAAAAAAGAATTTTTTACTTATGTTACGCACGCTAATTAGACCTTTTCTCTAACTTCATATCAGGTTGTTTAGGCAAAACAGGCGAATACAAAATAACTGTTTTTTGAATAGTGTTCGGTCTATTGATAGGGTTAGAGAAAAGGTCTATTAAAAAAGCCGCCAAAGCATTGTTCATTGATTTTTCGTAACGATTCAGTTGCCCAACTCAAATAAATCTGCACGGCAATAGTAAAATCTTTCGGATATACTCATTGAACTTGAGTTTTCGGTTTTACGAACGGGGAACTTCTAAACAACTCATTTTCAACACAAGTAACCGTTGACAATAAGGGCTTACGAATATTTGGGAGAGGTTTTTAGATGTTCCCTACGATAGCTCATGCGTAACATGAGTGAAATAAGCAGAATGTTTTAAGGGTTGCTTGATATTATTTCATACACATCTGTTTGTATGCAATGTAACGTTTTTTCTTTTTTTACTCAATAATCCGGCTGTTTTTGTCGATAAAAATTTCAGGGCATTTTTGCCGTGACATTCACGCCGTTTGGGGGGAATCACACGTCAGTTGATACGCTGTAGGTTGCGTTTTTGCCCCAAGTCTTATCAAAAAAATCAGAAAATACCCAAACAATAATGGAATCAGGGAGGATGACATGGCTGTAACACAGTTGGCTACCGATGATGTGGCAAAGCTGTGGGAAGAGTTTGCGACAGATCGTTCCAGTCAGGAAAATCGAAACGCATTGATTGAACACTATATGCCGCTTGTTCAATTTCATGGAGAACGGGTTCGATCGCGTTTACCCGATGAAGTGGAATTAGACGATTTGGTTTCCGCCGGTATTTTCGGACTCATGGACGCAATTGACGCATTTGATCTCACTCGTGGCGTGAAATTTGAAACGTATTGCGTGCCGCGTATTCGCGGTGCTATGCTTGATGAACTCCGAAATATGGATTGGGTACCGCGTCTTGTTCGATCACGAACACGAAAGCTTTCCGAAGCAAATAAAGAGTTGAGCGATGAACTCGGACGTCCGCCGACCCACGAAGAACTATCTCAAAAAATGGGCTTGAATCACGGTGAATTGGATAAAATTCTTTTTGACGCCAATGCGGCAAATGTCGTGAGTTTGAATAAAAAATGGTATGAAACCGACGGTTCCAAAGACGTCAGTGAAATCGACATGATTGAAGATCAAAAAGGAGAAGATCCAACCGGTCGAATTCAAAAGTCGGACGTCATGCGTTTGGTGACGAAAGGTTTAAGCCGCAATGAACGGCTGATTATTATTCTTTATTATTACGAAGAACTGACGATGAAAGAAGTCGGTATAACGCTTGCATTGAGCGAAAGTCGCGTCAGTCAGATGCACAGCAGTATTGTCGAGCGTCTGCAGAAACAACTGATGGAACGTCGTCCTGAATTTTCGTAAGCGTCTCCAACTCGTCAATAAAAATTTGGGGATTCCCACCGCTATAAAAAACAGTGACTAAAGGGACAAGAGAGACACTTGAGACAGGTGTCTCTGCAATCAATAAAAGCAAATTTTTGCAATTAAAATAAAGCAAATCTTGTTCCTAAAGTCTCTTTTGTCCCCAACACTTCTTTGTCGGACATCCGATTCGGTTTTGGTTTGTTGTAATCCCCCGTTATTGTTCTGACAACAGCCGGAATGGTTTCTCCATCAACGACGATAAAATTGAAATCGTAGCGAAACGGTTGAATTTTTTGGGGGGTTTTGACTTCCTTGGATATTTAGTGTATGATTTACATAATTATCAAAAGGAAATTGTGAATAGTGATACATTAAGTGCAATTTTCTATTTTAACCCAGTCAGATGATTTTGCCGTTTTTCCGTAATGGCTTCCATTTACGGCGGCTGTAAAGACACTCTTGACATTTTTCCAATGCTTGAACTCACCATTTTAGGGTTGATACTTTCTTGTTTTGCCGCAATTGGCGCAAAATCTCTTTCCGATTTTTCCAAACATCGGCTGCAGGAATTTCACCAACAAACATTGACAGAAAAAAACAAACTCGACGTCATTAAGAAAAATGACAAACGGGCGGCTTTGGCTGTCTCAATGTTTCTCTATCTTTGTGTGTCGCTGACCGTGATGAGCGGCATTTTCTGGTTTCTCAAAAAACAGCATCAACTTCCGAAAGACTGGGATTATGTCGAGTGGGGAACGATGCTTGCCGTTTTGACATTTGTTCTCATCGTGCTTTTAGTGTGGATTCCGACAACATTTTCGCGGCTTTGGTCGGCGTATATTACTGTTTACGGCTGGGCGATTTGGCGGTTTTTGATCTTTTGTTTCTATCCGCTTGAATTGTGCGCGAAATTTATTGACGCAGTTTGCGTGCGGCTTTCCGGTCAAAAACCGGACGCGACCGAAGAAGAGCAGTTTTCCGAAGAAATTATGACGATCGTTTCCGAAGGACATCTCGAAGGTTTGCTCGAAGACGACGCTCGCGAAATGATTGAAGGCGTGATTGAACTTCGTGACGTTGTTGTGTCGGAAATTATGACGCCGCGAACAGATATGTATACGATTTCCAAGACGATTTCGTGGGAAGAAATGCTCGCATCGGTAATGAAAGCGCCGCACTCGCGGATTCCTGTTTTTGATACAAATCGCGACGATATTGTCGGAGTGATTTTTGCGAAAGACCTTCTGGCGGAACTTGCCAAGCCGAATATCGAATACCGCGTTCCTTGGACAACATTATTGCGCGATCCGAAATTTGTACCGGAAACAAAACCGGTGTCGTCGTTGTTACAAGAATTCCAGCAAAACCACGTACACCTTGTCATTGTGCTGGATGAATATGGAGGCGTGTCGGGCGTGGTAACGCTTGAAGACGTTCTTGAAGAAATTGTTGGCGAAATCACGGACGAATACGACCCCGATTTTGTAGATGGTGTCACGGAAGTTGGCGACGCAATGTATCAGGTGCTGGGCAAAGTGCATATTGATGAACTGAACGACCGGCTCGGCATTGGTTTTCCCGAAGACGATAATTACGACACGATTGCCGGTTTTCTGCTCGACCGCATGGGACATGTTCCGATTCAAGGCGAGACGTACGACTACGACGGTTTGCGAATTACGATTGTTGCCGCCACCCGCCGCCGAATCGAAATCATCCAAATCGAACCGCTTCCCGAAGAAAACGAAAATGCTGAAGAAAAATATTGACCTATTGAGGGCGTCAAAGAATTTTCAAACCTCTATCGTCAATTTCGTAAAGCAAGATTTCATCCGGGCAAACGCTTCCGCGATGTTTGGAAATGTACATTGCGCGACGGAATTTTACGCCGTCGCGGATTTTTCCGAGATAAATAATCGTGTTCGCTCCGGCAAGTAAGTCGCCTTCATCAAGCGGACGTTCAATCAATGCGTCCAACGATGTTTCTGGCGCAGTGTAAAGTACCATACAGCCGATTCTCTCTTTATGGTAAAGATTTGCATCAATATCAACGGCATGTTCGCGGTAATGTTGGCGGAATAAGTCGCGAGCCACCCATTCCGGTTCTTTGCGGATAATCTGATGATAAATATACTCAAGCAATTCAAACTGAATGGATTCACCTTTGTGTTCGACCGGCTCAATTCCATCGACAATAAACCGCCGAACTCCGTGCATGAAATGATGAAAAAAGAATCCAATCGTCGTGTCGAGACGCCGCGAAAGTTCCGCTTGCCAATTGTGCCATTCGTCAAAATCGAGATCGCGGCGGGTGACTTTGCGTCCACGTGAAGTCAAAACGCGAAGATAATCGCCCCACTGTTCATCGGGCGAAAAAAACGTATCGAAATCAATGCGGCGTTCCGTTGCTTCCGCGACTAACGTGCGGTTAAACAATTTTTTTGCGTATTCCGCGTGATTTTGCGAATCGCCGCGAGTGGTCAAATCGTAAATGATTCCGGGGCGTTCGTCATCGGTATTCACCGCATTCAAAAATTGCGTTCCGAACTGCGTTTTACCGATTCCCGACGAACCGACAAGTACCGTCATCGTATCAGGAATCAATCCGCCGCCGATTTTTTCATCAAGTCCCGGAACGCCGGTTGAAAGACGTTTAGTGTTGGTCATTGTTTCAAATTATTTTTTTGACAGATGGTTTTGAAAAGATGGAATTATTTATTTTATGAACAGGTTTCACAGATATTTTAAAATTCATCGGCGTCAATCTGTTGATAATAAACAACATTTCGTATCCTTTCGTGAAGTGTAAAAATTTTATAACGATTCAGTCGAGCAACCCAATCAATCCGTACCGGATAACTGAATCGTTAATTTTTTTTCAAAAATTGCTCTTTTGCCACGTTATAAAAGTGGTATAATTCTTTGAGAAAATCAAATTTCTCAAATTCATTTCGTCGGAAGCACAAATTTTGTAGCGTGAGCCGAGACTATTCACGGCTTGTACAAGTGTACGCCCGGTCTCCGCTCGTCTCGCAGCGACTTTCCAGTCGCAAATGATACGGGGAGTTTGATTTTTTCTTTTTAAAATTTGGTCGCTATTCAGTCGCTCAAACCCAATAAATCCGTATCGGGCAACGAAATCGTTACACGAGATAATCAGAAGTTTCTGATTATTTTGTATAAAACGCATTTCGGGTAAATTGTTTCGGATCAATGTCGTACTGCTGAATTTTGTAGCGGATAATGCGCGGGGTTGTGCCAAGTTCTTGGGCGGCGGCTGCCATGTTGCCGTTTTTTCGTTTGAGCGCATCAATAATAATATCTTGTTCAAAAACCGCGACTCGTTCCGCAAATGTCCCGTGTCCGGTCGTATTGGTTGTGCGTCCGGTTTGTAGTGTTGGCGGAAGGTGATGTCCGTGAATGACGCCCTCGTGACTTAAAAGCACCGCGCGTTCAATTGTGTTTTCCAATTCGCGGACGTTTCCGGGCCAATGATAACTCGTCATCATATCGATTGCCGACGTGCTGATTCGTTTGACTTCTTTTTTCATGCGTTGGGAATAAACATCGACAAAATGATCCGCCAATAATAAAATATCGCCGCGTCGGTCGCGCAGCGGCGGAAGAAAAATCGGAAACACATTGATGCGATAATATAAATCATTGCGAAAACGTCCTTCCGCCATCGCTTTTTCGAGATTTCGGTTCGTCGCGCAAATTAAACGGACATTCGATTTCACCGGAAGATTGCTGCCGACACGTTCAAACGAGCGTTCCTGAATCACCCGCAAAAGTTTCACTTGAATCATCGGCGAGAAATCGCCGATTTCGTCGAGAAACAATGTGCCGCCGTCCGCTTCTTCGAGGCGTCCTTTACGTTGTCCGATTGCGCCGGTAAACGCGCCTTTTTCGTGTCCGAACAATTCGCTTTCCAGCAGGTTTTCATTGAGTGCGGCACAATTCACTTTGATCAACGGCCCTTTCGCGCGGGGACTGGAAAAATGAATAGCGTGCGCGACCAATTCTTTGCCGGTTCCCGATTCGCCGCGAATCAAAACCGTCGTGTCGCTGGGCGCGACCTGGTAAATCGCCTGATACACCTCTCGCATCGCGTTGGAATTGCCAATGATATTTTCCGGTCGATAACGGTCAAGCAATTCGGAGCGAAGCCGCGAGTTTTCTTCCTCAATCGATTGTTGTTGCGAACTTGCTAATCGACGCAATTTGACGTCGTAGGCGATCATACTGGCGACAATGGACAAAAGCTGCAAATTATGGTCAAGCGATTTGTTGGGATCGTAAGGATGATCCACCGAAAGCACGCCGAGAACTTCGTTTTCGCAAAGAATGGGAACGCAGAAAAAACTCATTTCGCCAACCATCCGTTGCCGTCGATTGTAAATTCGGTCGAGAAACATTGGCTCTTCCGACACTTTAGGAATAGCAATTGACTTTCCGGTCTCCAACACTTTTCCAACAATTCCCTCGCCGCGTTTGTAGGACAGCCGTCCCAATTCGTAGGGCGTGTAGTCGTGGGCGACTTCGAGCATTAGCCCTTTTTCATCGGGAGTCAGTAGCAAAATAATACCACGAGTCAGCCCCAGTTCATCGTTGAGCAGATCAAGCGTAGCGACCAAAACAACGTGTTGATCTAATCCGCTTCCCAAAAGGCGGATCAATTTCAAAATGGTTTCCAATTCGTGTGCGTGACGGGTAAGATCATCCTCGTGCGTGTCTGCCGATGTCCCAGTTGCGATAGCCATGTTTTCTATTTTCTGCAAATTAACGGTGATGTTTTCTCTTATGTAACAAAATTGTTGCAAATCGACATGTTTTTTAGAAATGCTACGAATATGTTACTCTATTTTTCAACAGTGTCAATAATGTATTCCTGTTGCGGGAGAATTTCAAGAAATGTAAGGAGGCGATGATCCTTACAACTGCGCAACCGCGACACGTTCCCGTCCTGCTAAATCACGCAATATCCGCACCTGTTGCCAGCGCGATTTTTGGAGCGTTTCGGTGATTCGTTCCGCGATCATAGGACTTAATTCTGTCAAAAAGAATCCATTTTTACGCAGCCGCGACAACGCTTGTTCCGCAAGCTGCCGAATCGCCGCCATACCATCTTCCGCCGCAATCAATGCGGATTTAGGTTCGTAATTTTTCACATCCGGCGGTAACCTTTCGTATTCGGTTTCGCTCACATAAGGCGGATTACTGACAATCAAATCGAAAATCGGCTGTTCGGGAAACGCGGAAAGTAAATCGGACGTCAGAAAGACAATTCGTTTCGCTACCTCATGTTTTTGAGCGTTTCGCTTTGCAACTTCCAATGCCGCGTTGGAAATATCCACAGCCGTGATACGGCACTTGGGAGCATTTTTTGCTATTGTGACTGCAATCGCTCCGCTTCCTGTTCCCACGTCGCAAACGCTTAAATCTTCCGCACCGCTCATTTTTGCCAGAAGGTCAAGTGATTCTATAACAAGATGTTCCGTTTCCGGTCGGGGAATCAGCGTGTCGCGGGTGACTTCAAACGGTAACGAATAAAATTCTTTATAACCGACAAGATATGCGACCGGTTCTCCTGCTGTATGCCGTTTTAGCAATTCACGGAATCTTGCGCGTTCCGCTTCGGACGGCTCGTGAGAAAAACGGATATACAAATCAATGCGTTTGCAGCCGAGCGACTGCGCAAGCAATATTTCCGCATCAAGACGCGGAGAATTCACATGATTTTTTTTGAAATATTCCGTTGTCCATTCCAAAAGACGCTTAACAGTCCATTGTTCCGCTTGTGACATGAATGCTCCGCATAATAGAAAGAAAACTTGTTTGTTGTTGAGGGGTGAAACGCTCTTTGCACGACATTTCACCGCGACTTTTGCAACAAAGAGACCAATGATTCGAATATCTATCATTTTAATATCGACGTCCGCAAAATCAATCGGGGCATTGCGCCGATGGAAACAAAATTTTCACGCTTCCTTGACAGTTGCCTCGCTACAACGATTGAGTTATAATTCCTCAATCATGAATAAAATGGTTCATCCGACAAGTTCGTACCTTGCGTTATGTGGCGATAATATGTTCAGTTTGAAAAATTCGAGGTCTCTGAAACCGTATGCTTGTCGTTTCATGGTTTTGATTTTATTGTTGAATCTTTCGAGATGTCCTGTGGTCATTTCGCAAGTGATGTAGTTGACGAGTTGATCGGCGGGATTGCGTAAAGTGTTCGCAAAACGCTGTAATTCCAAAACAATCTTTGATTGAGCGCGACGCAACTTTTTCCAAAACGGTTTCAATGCTGCCGCGTCTTTACCGTCGCCGACAAAAACTACCCGACCGGTTTTTAAATCCATCACGACCGTCAAATATTTATGTCCTTTTGGAGCCGCTATTTCATCAATCGCAATAGGCGTGACATGTTTCAACGACGGTCTCGCGTAATGTTTGTGAAGATACTCTTTTTCAATATCCCGAATCGCGTCCCACGACACGCCAAGATGT
>JAIRYX010000447.1 GCA_031267635.1 Planctomycetaceae bacterium | reverse complement strand
TTTACCGATATCCAATGTCCATTCGGATTGACTTGAAGAGACCTCTATTGATAATGGCGTCTTTGTCGCTTCACTATAGATTTCTTCAATCAGATTGTAAACTTTCGGCTCTTCTGTTTGTTGACCGGAAGCGGAAGACGTCTCCGCCGGCGGATTGATGATTTCCTGTTTGAAAACAACCACCTTGAATTTTCCTTCCGCAACACCACGATACATCCCTTGCGTCCAAGGTTCGGTCACGCCTTGCGTATTCGTATTTCCCGTTGCATTCCATTTGGAACCATCAACAGGAGAAAGGAATACTTGGGCGTCGGCAAGAGGTTTTCCTTCCTGCTGAATGATGATTTTACAAGGAAACAATTGGGGCAGGTCTGGCGGAAGTTGTTTGCCGGAACATCCCGTAATGGCTGCGAAAAAGGCGAAAATCAAAACTTTCGATAAATGTTGCATGATAACTCCATATTAAAAGCTGTAAAATTGCAACAACGAGGCGGCGTCAACACCGCCCCATTGAGTATCCGATATTTTGTTTGAGTGTTTTCAAATACCCAACTTGTTAAAAAGTGGTTTTGGATTCCCCACCGTTCGGCGACCCCAACGCACCCCAGACGCCATAAGGACTTTGACCACTTGTTACCTGACCGGCGGAAGCTCCGTTACAGTCAATGGTATCGGAAATGAAATGAACAGATCCGTCAAACACTCCTACATTGACTCCGCCTGTATGATTGGAGTTTGGCGAGTAAATTCCCCAAGAATCCTCTGCACCGACCGCATGGCTGCATGAAGGAAAATTCGGGGGGAGTACCGTATGAAATCCCTGATAAATTCCGCGTCCGTCCTGAAATCGTCCGCCGCGCAGATTGGATGAAGGTTCACTTCCTATTTTACTATGAGTCACAAGCGCTTGAGCGGGTTTGAGCGAACGACGGTTGTTGGAGTCAACAAGAGCGCCAAGACCACATTTTCCCATAGGACCGCCGTTGCTTCCATTATCCGCACTTGTCACTTGTGCCACGCCGCCTCGGATATCACGAGAGCTTTGAATGTTTGCAACAACTGTTTCACTTACAGCAACGGTGTTACTTGTCCCATCAGCACATCCGGCAAAGTCTTTCCATACAGCCGGCGAAAAAATCATACGGCTGGAAATAGAGTTTCCGACTCCGTTATGGTTCCACATCCCATCGCCGAACGAGTACACAACATTAGAAGCTCCATATCCTTCATAGGGATTTTTACTATTGTTATCCGAAGGGCAAAGAAGTGTTGCAATTTTGATTTTGTAAATGTCATTTTTGCACCATGTTTCAAAACGGTTGGTACTGTTTGATGGGATCGTCTGAAGATCATTGTAAAGAGCCCCTTGTTCCATATAGGGCAGAATTTTTACCGTCGGTCCCCAGTAGGCATCAGTTCCTGTTCCAAACCAACTTCGGGAAGCAGGAAATGCTTTGTAAGCATCCTGATAATTATGCAAAGCAAGAACACTCTGTTTCATGTTGTTGCTGCATTGCATTCTTCTCGCCGCCTCGCGAGCAGCTTGAACAGCAGGTAAAAGTAACGCGATCAAAATGCCAATAATGGCAATGACCACAAGTAATTCTACCAGCGTAAATGCTCGGCGAATAACAGATTGTTTTCCAAATCGGGCAGAAATGCACGCACTGACGCGAGCCAAAATGAAGGAAATCGCACGTAAAAAATGGTAAATTAACCCTTTTACACGCACCAATGCTTTTTGGCATTGTCCCAGTGAATCAAATGTTGTGTTCCAATTTTTCATTACTGAAATTCCTTAATTTTAAGTTTTTAATGCTAGAATAACAAAAACACAATGTTGTTGTGTTAAGTAAATTGTTTTATATTATTTTATGCAGGCAAATTGAATCAGGCAATGCAGATTGTTGGAATTGGAGGAAATTTTCTTGAATTTTTTCACAATATTTTTAGCTATAAGTACACAAAGGAACTTCTAAAAACCCTACCTTCAACAAATTTTATCATTGAAAAATAAGGACTTACGAACCTCTGGGGGATGTTTTTAGAAGTTCCCACAAATATATTTCGTCCTCTCTGAAAAAATTCAAATTGAATTGAAGACTGTCTCGTCGGAAAATTTTTCTCCTCTGCAACGTTCTATTTTCGATGAATGTCTGTGCAATTTTTTTAATTGTCGCCATTTTTTCTATTTTTTATCTCTATCAATTTCTTATAAAACGGATGCAATAACTTATATTATGCACCCTCAATGATAAAGCCGTTAAAACATTTACCGATGTCAGAATTTTGGCATAAAAATTTTGTAATTATTCAGTCGCCCAGTCAAATAGATCCACACTGGGAAACTGCATTGTTATCCGAGCGGCTTTACTATTGCAGCCCTTATTTATCAAGTTTCCCTTAGTAACCAACAAAGCCCCCAAGTGTGAACTAAACAGAATATTTTCTAGAAAATTTCCGCAAATTCCAACAATCCCTATTGACGTTTTTGATTTACCTGCGCATAATAACAATCAATAAAGTTAATTGTTAGACAAAAATCACTGTGATTTTTTCTTCAAATTTCAAACAATCCTATGATTAGGAGATTAAAACGTATGACAAACTTTGTTTTAACGACAACTGGTTTGTTTTCTTGCCCAGAAATGGGCGTTTCGCAGAATTGGAACAGCTCGTGCGGGGGGGGGGGGTAAAATCTATCAATTGCGCAAACACAAAGAACAGAGACAATGGTATTTTTTCTGTCCGTTCTTGCCGTGTTGCCCGTATCATCCGACTTGCGTTTACGCTGGTCGAGCTTCTTGTTGTGATTGCGATCATTGGAATTTTGATCGCGCTACTTTTACCCGCGGTTCAAGCGGCGCGTGAGGCGGCGTCCCGTATGAACTGTTCGAGCAACATGAAAAACGTTGTGCTTGCCTTTCACAACTATGCGGATGTGCACAAAGCTTTTCCGCTTGGCGGCGATGAAAGATACTGCATGACCTGGGGGTTGGCAACTTTGCCGTTTATTGAACAGGCAAACTTGTACTCTCAATACGATTTCCGATATAACTATGCCGACAATACGGTACATACCGGATTCACACAATCTAACCGTGCGTTGCTTTTGCCGACACGCATTCCGGCGTATTCTTGTCCGAGCGACGGCGACAAAAAAAGCACCTACCCGAACAGCCGTGCAGACGGTTACAGGCATCACAATATGCTTGTGTGCCTCGGAAACGCGGGTGTTTATAAAGCGGATGGAAACGACACAAACGCGGGTATGGGCTGGGCGTCTTACGGCGACGTCACGGTCGATAACGGCGCAGTGTTTTGGGTGGGTAAACCGCCTTACAAATACATTACGTTTGGCGCGGTTTCCGACGGTCTTTCCAATACAATGGCGCTTTCGGAAACGATTCAGGGAGAACGTTCTCCTACCGCTTTGAATGCCGGCGTTACTGATTTACGCGGGTTGATTTGGTGGACGCCTGCTGCTGGTTTTACGGCGTACAACGCTCCGAATACACGAATCCCCGACCGAATGGAAGGTGGTTTTGTGAAACCGGCTTATTCCGGCGGCGGAACGTTTTATGCGGAAAAGCATCCGTTGACAGTGTTCACGGATAACATCTATCTCCTTTCCGCGCGAAGTTTCCATACTGCAGGCGTGAATGCCGGAATCGCGGACGGCTCGGTCAGTTTTCGTTCCGACACAGTAAATATCGACGCGTGGCGAGCTTCGGCAACGACTCGCGGCGGCGAAACGATTGCTCCGTAACGATTGCAAACAACAACATCATTCTTTAATTAAAGGAACTCAATTTATGAACAAAGACAAAAACTTTCACTGGGGGTTCACGTTGGTTGAACTCCTTGTCGTGATTGCGATCATCGGTATATTGATTGCGTTGCTTCTTCCCGCCGTTCAAGCGGCGCGTGAGGCGGCGAGGCGAATGCAATGTTCCGACCATCTCAAGAACATTGCGTTGGCGACACACAACTATCACGACGTTTATAAAACCCTTCCGCCCGGCGGTAAGGGAGACACTGCCGCGACGTGGGCGGTACTTTTGCTGCCGTATATTGAGCAGCAACCGCTGTACTCGCGGTTTAACATCAGACGAAATTACAACGACAACACAGTCGATTCAGGTTTCGAGGTGAGCAACGTTGGCGCGTTGATTGACGTAAAAATTTCTGTTTATACCTGCCCGACCGACGGGACATCCACTCGTTCTTCCTATAACCCGCGAGGAAGCGGTGAAGGTTATTACCATCACAACTATCTTTGTTGTTCCGGTGATGCCGCTATTCCAAACTGCGATTCCAGCGGTATGTTGACGACATGGTTCACCAACATTCCGTTTACTGCCGCGCCAGCAAATGTGCAGGTTTTTGCGCACGGCGGAATGTACTGCATGGGATGTAAAGTAGGAACAGAATGTTATAAGATGACGGAAATCACCGACGGAACTTCCAACACGCTGGCTTTCGGCGAGTGCGCGAGAGGCGATTGGAGCGGCGGCGGCACTAACGATTTGCGCGGCTTGATTTGGTGGGGCAACGGCGCGTTTTTCACAGGAAATCTCGCTCCAAACTCCAAACTCGGCGATAGAGGACACGCTTCTTTTATGACCGATACGAAATTAAATAAAGATAGATTTCCGATTGGTCCCGCTCCGGTAGGACACGAACTTCATGTCGCGTCTCGAAGTTATCATACCGGCGGGGTGCAGACGGCGTTCGGCGACGGAAGCGTTTCGTTCCAGAGCGACACGGTGAATCTCGACGTTTGGAGAGCGATGTGTAGCTCGCGCGGCGCGGAAAATGTGTCCAAATAAGTTACTTTGACGGGCGTGCAGGGACAAAAGGGACTATGGGAACTAATGGGACTTTAAGGATACGAAGGAGAATCCCTAAAATTCTCAAAAGCAACAAAGAGCAATGAGGACAGATCCAAAAGTCCCTCGTATCCCAAGAGTCCCCAGAACCCCTGAAACAACAGAGGAGAGACGATGGGAATCGAAGAGACGCTTCGGCGGGAATCGAAGAGGTGCGACCACTGGAAGGGTCGAGGCGCGACCCTTGGAAGGGTCGAGGTGCGACCGTTAGAAGGGTCGAGGTACGACCATTGGAAGGGTCGGGGTGCGACCGTTAGAAGGGTCGGGGTGCGCTCATGGGAATCCAAGAGACGCTTCGGCGAGGATGCAGGGACTAGGGGCTTTAGGGATATGAAACTATTTCTGAAGTCCCTCGTGTCCTAATAGTCTCCCAAGTCCCTGAACAACAGAGGCAAGATGGCGAGAATCAAAGAAACGCTTTGATAGTAACTGAATCGTTACAAGCGTTTTACAAAAGTTTCACATTCACAATGTTAAAAAGGATAACAATAAAATGACAACGAAAAGACTCACAATCATTGTAACGGCTTTGACGCTGGCGTTCGCGATGGGGTGCGGGAACTCTAATCCGCAGGGACGGTTGAAAATCGAGGGAAACGTGACATTGAAAGGAAAGCCGGTTTCCAACGGAAGTATTCAATTTGAACCGAGCGGAACACAAACGGAACGAACGCAATCCGGCGGCATGATTACCGACGGTAAGTATTCTGTTGACGCGGCACATGGACTTGTGGCGGGCGAATACAAAGTCCGCATTACCGTGATGGAAGAAGTTCCGGGATCTCGCGTGGACGACCCGGACCCGATGAAAGCGAAAGTCGAATACAAAGACGTCGCTCCTCCGGCATTTGGTTCGGCAAGCGTTCAAAAAGCAACCGTAACCGCCGGTCAGAACAATAAATTCGATTTCGACATGTAAACGAAGTAGCAGGCGTCTCACACTTTGAGATGCTGCGCTCAATGTAACGATTCAGTTGCTCTCGTGCGGATTTATACTCGCCGCACTCTAAAATTTG
The DNA here is from genome assembly GCA_031267635.1 of Planctomycetaceae bacterium. GTDB lineage: Bacteria > Planctomycetota > Planctomycetia > Pirellulales > Thermoguttaceae > WRMR01. The sequence continues at coordinate 20,955 of JAIRYX010000447.1, read as the reverse complement.
TCTCTCACAAAGCAACCAAGAACACCGAGTGATTCTAAAGAATAAATTCTTTGTGTCTCCGTGCCTTTGTGAGAAAACATAAATCGAAAGTAATGTTAGTCTATTTAGCGTTTGTAGAGTTCCCCGAACGGCTTTACTCTTTCGGTAAAAAATGAACTGCGGAATTGGATTAACGAGGCGGTAGCAGTTTTCTGACGGCTTTACCGATATCCAATGTCCATTCGGATTGACCTGAAGAGACCTCTATTGATAATGGCGTCTTTGTCGCTTCACTATAGATTTCTTCAACCAGATTGTAAACCTTCGGCTCTTCTGTTTTCTGACCGGAAGCGGAAGACGTCTCCGCCGGCGGATTGATGATTTCCTGTTTGAAAACAACCACCTTGAACTTTCCTTCCGCAACACCGCGATACATCCCTTGCGTCCAAGGTTCGGTCACGCCTTGCGTATTCGTATTTCCCGTTGCATTCCATTTGGAACCGTCAACAGGAGAAAGGAATACTTGGGCGTCGGCAAGAGGTTTTCCTTCCTGCTGAATGATGATTTTACAAGGAAACAATTTGGGCAGGTCTGGCGGAAGTTGTTTGCCGGAACATCCCATAATGGTTACGAAACAGGCGAAAATCAAAACTTTCGATAAATGTTGCATGATAACTCCCTATTAAAAGCTGTAACATTGTAACACGAGGCGGCTTACCAATACCGCCTCATATGAACGAGTATCCGATGTTTTGTTTGAGTGTTTTTAATACATCCAAATATCCATCTTGTTAAAAAACGGTTTTGGATTCCCCGCCGTTCGGCGACCCCAACGCCCCCCAGACGCCATAGGGACTTTGACCGCTTGTTACCTGACCGGCGGAAGCTCCGTTGCAGTCAATGGTATCGGAAATGAAATGAATGGAACCATCAAGCATTCCGACATTTACGCCGCCGGAATGATTTGACGTCGCGGAATAAATACCGCATCCATTAGTACTTTCAGCATTAGCGTCGTTACTGCATGAAGGAGAATTGGGGGGAAGAACCGTATGGAATCCCTGATAAATTGCGCGTCCGTCCTGAAACCGTCCGCCGCGTATATTATGACCAGGTTCAGTTGCAATTTTGGCATGTGTCACAAGTGCCTGAGTGGATTTATAGGAACGACGGTTGTTTGGATCAGCAAGAGCACCGAATCCGCATTTTCCCATCGGACCGCCATTATTTCCATTATCGGGACTTGCGACCTGCGCAACTCCGCCTTTGATTTCTCTTGAGCTTGTAACATTGGCAATTACAGTTTCACTGATAACACACGTATTACTTGTCCCATCAATACACGCAGAAAATTCCTTCCACATCACCGGCGAAAACATCATACGTGAAGAAACCACATCACCAGCAGCAAAATAATTCCACATCCCGTCGCCAAAAGAATAAACGACATTGGCTCCAGCATAGTCCTGATAGGGCGTTTTGGAATTACCGTCGGAAGGACAAAGAAGGTACGAAATCCGATTCTTAAAAACATCATTTTTCGTCCATGTACGTAACGGACCGGGAGTGGCCAAAAGCGTTTCATAAAGAGCGCTTTGTTCCATATAAGGAAGCAACTTGACCGAAGGACTATAAAGTGCGCCGGTCGAAACACCAAGATCATCCCCGTTTCCAAGCCAACTTCGAGAAGCGGGTAAAGCTCTCATCGTATCGTGATAGTTGTGCAACGCTAACCCAACCTGTTTCAAATGATTGGTACACTGCATTCGTCTTGCCGCTTCGCGCGCGGCTTGAACGGCAGGCAAGAGTAATGCAATCAAAATACCAATGATCGCAATCACCACAAGAAGTTCGACGAGGGTAAATCCAAAACGTAATGTGATTTTCATAACTTGTTCTCCTTAAAAAGAGAGTTTAAATTTACAGATTACAAACAAATAATCTGTTTCGCTAAAAAGTGGAAAAACACTAGCCGAGAAACGGCAACAGAATATCGCTCTTAGAATAGGAGCGACACGATTTCAAGAACAGGCTCACTCCCACCGACAAAAGTGGTGCATTACATATTTCACATATGTAACGCCGAATTATACCCGTGGTATTTCACGTGACGCTCCCTTAGCGGGAGCCACGTAACTTTGAAATACCACAGTAATTTTCTACCTGGAAAATCCAGTTGTCATGTAAAAAACTACCTAATCGCCTAAGCGATCTTGAAATAGTTGACGTACTCGATATTTTTTAATACCCGAATAAAAATTCGAGCAATTTATTTTTCAAAACGAAAAAATGGTCTCCAAATGTAAAATCAAAAATGACCAATAACGATGTTAATCATATTAACCCATAATTTTGCGGTTGTCAATCGCAAAATGTTCAAAAGCCAAAAAATTTTAGTTTTTTAATATTTCAGCGAAATTTTCGTTCAAAGCGGGAATTTTGTCCAAGCTTTACTTGAAAATTTAAGCGATGTGAAAATCACGGTTCACATCAAACGCTTTGTGAAGTCGTTGTTTTTTGTTTGTCGCCGCGATTGGCTTCAAGATAAAACTCGATCTTATCACCAACCACTTGGTTTTGATTAACAAGCATTCACGAAGTCCTAAATATATGATATAATTTGCCGGATAAACTATTATCATTCACCGATTATTCTACACCTCACACTTGAAATTTGTTTTTTAAGGCAGTGTGTTCCTCGTGTCCCAATGTCTTTTTTTAATGAACACTGAGTTTTCAATTTCTATAAACTTTATGACAAACACATCGTATCGCCCGAACAGTAAAATTCTCATGGAACAGGCGGGAACGTTGATTCCCGGCGGAGTCAATAGTCCGGCGCGGGCGTTTGGCGCGGTGGGCGGAACGCCGATTGTTATTTCTCGCGGCGAAGGAGCGTACCTTTTCGATGCGGATGGCAATCGGTACATCGATTACGTTTTGTCGTGGGGACCGATGATTCTCGGACATTCACATCCGGCGGTTGTCGAAGCATTACAAAAAACAGTGCGAGACGGTACAAGTTTCGGCGCGCCGACACAAAATGAAAACAAGCTTGCGGAATTAGTCATCGAAGCTGTGCCGTCGGTGGAAATGGTGCGGCTTGTTAATTCGGGAACCGAAGCGACAATGAGCGCGATCCGTCTGGCTCGCGGTTACACCGAACGCCGCCGCATTATCAAGTTTTCCGGAAATTATCATGGACATGTGGATAGTTTGCTCGTTGCCGCCGGAAGCGCCGCCGCCACGTTTTCCGTGCCAAACTCGCCGGGTGTTACGTCGGGAACCGCCGCCGACACGTTGATTCTGCCTTACAATAATCCGCAAGCTGTTACGGACACGTTTGACTGTTTCGGTGATGAAATCGCAGCGGTCATTGTGGAGCCGGTCGCGGGAAATATGGGATGCGTTGTCGGCACTCTGGATTTTCTCGGTACCCTTCGACGTGAAACGGAAAAACAGGGCACAGTGTTAATTTTCGACGAAGTGATGAGTGGATTTCGTGTCGCTTACGGCGGAGCGCAACAACGGTTTGGAATTACGCCGGATTTGACGACGCTCGGTAAAGTGATCGGCGGCGGTTTGCCGGTCGGCGCGTACGGCGGTAAACGTGAAATCATGCGGTACGTTCTTCCTGCCGGGAAAGTGTTTCAAGCAGGAACGCTCAGCGGCAACCCGCTTGCGACCGCCGCAGGAATTGCGACGCTCGAAGTTTTGCGAAATACAAATCCTTACGCGCAATTAGAGCAAAAAATTCAACGGCTTGCGGATGGCTTGCTTAACGCTGTGAATAAATACAACATTCCGGCGGTTGTCAATCATTGCGGTTCGATGATGACGCTCTTTTTCAAAAGTTCGCCTGAAATTTCGGCGATCATTGATTGGGACACGGCAGCGAAATGCAATACGGCGTTATTCGCCAAGTATTTTTGGTCGCTTGCCAACAACGGCGTTTATATGCCATGCAGTCAATTTGAAGCATTTTTTCTCTCAACCGTACATACCGATGTAATGATTGACGAAACAATTGATGTTGCGGAGCAAGCATTATCGCAATTTTGACTATAGAGAACTTCTAAAAAACTCATTTTCAACAAACGTGACCGTTGAAAAATGAGGGCTTACGAATATTTGGAAGAGGTTTTTAGAAGTTCCCTACATTAAAAACTAAAAAATCATACAATATCTCGATTTACAACCGGATTAGTATCATTGTAGGTCTCATAATGATTATAATTGCAATGGCTTTCAAAATTCGCACACGGATATTGAACGGACGTGCTTCATGAAAAAAGATTGTTTGGCATCTTGTATTATTCTTCTGACAATATCTTTATCTTTTTGTATTGTTGTTTTTCTTGACGCCGATGGGGTTGTTCGCTCAAAGTAGAATGCCGACGCTTGAAGACGACAATAATAAATAAGTTTTAGTGACTATTCAGATCGCTCAACTCCAATAAATCCGTACTTGGCAACTGAATAGTTCCTATCAATTTTATCGGAAAATATTATTATTGCCGCCCTTATTTATGAAAGTCCCTTAGTAGCCCGAATGACGCCAATATGCGTCCTTATGCCCTTCTTATTTTTTGTCCAATTTTTTGATAAAAATCTATGATCTAAAACATAAGGGAATCAGAGCAAGTTTGGGCACTTTGTTGGCTACTAAGGGAAACTTGATAGATAAGGGCTGCAATGATAAACGCTTTCGGATAACGATACAGTTGCCCAGTGCGGATTTACTTGGTTTGAGCGACTGAATAGTTACATTTCATTAACGCTACGCCGCTTTCGGCAATGTGAATTGATGTTGTTTTTTGCAAAATTGTTTGATTTTTTCGACGACGAACACTTGTTCCCGCTCGGTCAATTCGGGATAAATCGGCAGAGCAATAACTTCCCGCGTTGCGCGGAACGTTTCGGGTAAACTTTCCGGCGCGTAACCCAAGTTACGAAAACATTCTTGTTCATGCAAACCAAGCGGATAATAAATCTCTGTACCGATTTTCGATTCCGCAAGTTCTTTTCGCATCATGTCGCGTAAGCCGTTCGGCACGCGAATCACATATTGATTCCAGACATGTCGGCGGTTCGGGAGCGTTTCAGGATAAACAACCATTCCGTCTAAAGCCGCATCGCGGAAAAGAGCGTTATAACGGTCGGCGTTTTGTTTTCGCATCGTTGTCCATTTGTCTAGGTGCGGCAATTTGACATTGAGTACCGCCGCCTGATACGAATCCAAACGACTGTTGATTCCAATCATGCTGTGATAATAACGCGGTTCCATGCCGTGACCGCGAAGAAGCCGCAGTTTATCCGCCAACGCCGCGTTGTTTGTTACAACCATTCCGCCGTCGCCCGCACCGCCAAGATTTTTGGTCGGATAAAAACTCAACGCACACATATCGCCCCAACTTCCGGTGCGCCGGTTTTCAAGTTCCGCGCCAATCGCCTGCGCGGAGTCTTCAATCAGCGCAATATTTCGTCCGCAAGTCAGATCATTCAGCGTTTTCATTTCCGCCATTTGCCCAAACAAATTGACAGGAATGATTGCTTTCGTTTTCTCGTTGATAAGTTGTGCAACATGATTCGGGTCGATGTTGAATGATTTCGGTTCGATATCCGCGAAAACCGGCGTTGCTCCCAACCGCGTTACTGCGCTGGCGGTAGCGAAAAACGTAAAACTCGGCACAATCACTTCGTTGCCGGATTCTATGCCGCATGCCATCAGTGAAAGCAAAAGCGCGTCGCTTCCCGACGCACAACCGACTGCATGACCGACCTGACTGTAGACCGCGAGACTTTGTTCTAGCTTTTTGACTTCCGGTCCGAGAACGAATTGCCCGGAATCGCTAACGCTTCGCAACGCCGCACCCATGTCGTCGCAAATTTCGGTATATTGCCGTTTTAGATCAAGCAGAGGAACCTGTTGAGTGTGCTCTCCACGTGACACACCGAGAGAAATAATTTGTGCCATTATTATTCGGCTTCCTTGTCCTTTAAATTTTTGTCCTGAAAAACGTTCCTTCGTAAAATATGCTATTTGGGCAATCGATGCAAAGCAGAATCGGAATGTCCCATGTAAAACGGAAAAAAGATAACATTTTATCGATTTCACGTCAAGACGAAAATTTGAGATTTTAGATGATCTCAAAAACCTTTTTCAGATAAGAAATCAAAGTCCTCCTACGTTAGTTTTGTTCCTGTAAGCTATGTATTTTGAAAATTTTATGTATTTTCAATTTATTAACTATATTCGATCACTGCATTTTTCGTGTCACAGATATTACGAGTTAAAGTTTAGGTAGGAAACCGGAGGAAATTTTCCAAATATAAAAGTTGCGGCAAACTAAAGATGATGGTCTCATTTTCACAGATTTTGTTTCTCACTTCTCATTTCGGCAACAGCATTTCTAGTTCGGCATGGACGGAAACTGCGTCGGGGGAGACGAGAGCGTCGAGTTTGCCGCCGCGAAACCAATTTAACGGCGGGGCGAGGAATCCGCTTGGCGCTTGTATCATCACTGCGGAATTTGGTGTGTTCGGTAAATTGTTCAGAACAGTAGATTGCCAACGTCCCCAATCAGATAACGTATTGGTAAACGGTTGATAGACATATTTTCCGCCAAGCGGGCAAATTAAATCTGCATCAAGAATCGTTTCAGCGACTTCTTGGCAATGTTGCCCGCTCACGTGAAATTGCATTTGCAAATCATTGAGCAACCGCAAGTTCCCGCGAATCGTGTCGCAAGTTCGCGCATAACCGAAATTGTTAAGCGGCGCGGCAATACGCGACGTCAACGGATTGCCGATATTAACGCGAAGCTGCGCGGCGTATTCAGCGGGAACAAAACCAAGCTGCGGCGCAATTAAATCAAGAATCGCTCGTTGCCGTGAATAAAGCGTATAATTGCCGTAGTGCCGTCGCCATGTGCCGTCGATACTTCGGGCATAGCCGGCTGCGTCGTCAATCCATTGAAACGTCCATCCCCAAAGTTTCAAAAATTTTCCCGGCTGACCGAAATATCCAAAATATCCGGCAAACAAATCGCTCAACATAATATGCGGATTCTTTAACAAAATTCCCGACATAATGCGTTCCACAGGACGCGGTTGCTCGCTCGGAAGACGTGGCGGAACTTCGTTTTGCAACGCGCCGAAAAGATAATTTTCCGCCAAAGAAAGTTCAAACGACGCAAAATTGCCCGACAACGGCGCAAGTTTGTTCGTCGTCGGCTGACCAAGATGCGCATAAAGCGTCGATCGGTTTTTAGCGGACAACGGAGCAATCCGCGCATCAATGATGATGTGTTCTTGTTTTCCTTCCGGCGACTTATACGGCGCACGCCGAATCGAAACAACAACCGGATCAAATTTATCCCAATTCTCAAAAAAGTTTTGACACATTTTTTGATATTGCTGATACTCGGACTCGGTTACTTTGTTCGGCAACATATCGGCAATCGGTAAAAACGAACCGCGATAACCGCGCAACGAATCGCGAATATTTGTCCACGATTCAAGAATAGTATCGCTGCCGTCAGGAAACTGTCCGAAGTTCGGCGGAATGTACCCGTTGGATTTGAGCATCGCCATCCACTCCGAGACGTTTGTCTGACCATGTCCTTCCGCCGCCGCCGCCATGCCGCCAAGCCGTAATAATTCAATTCTTGCCGCCGATGTATTACGCCGTTGCGTTTCAATCCAATATGCCGGACTGCATAAATTGTAAAAATACGGACGTGAAAAATAAATAAAAATCGTTGACTTTTGCTCCAACGGCATAATTCCACGCACTTGATGAAATTCGGGAAGCTCGCCCAAAGACAAATGTTTGTTGAAAAGCGATTTCGTCGCGTTTGATCCCTGATGTTTATGCAATGCGACAAAATCACGAGCAAGTTGTTCGGATCGGGTGACAAGATGATAATCGCCCATCGCCGCGTAAAACGTGCGTATTCGTTGATCCGGCGTGGAAATATACGAGACCCGTTCTCCGTCAATGTCAAGAAGCGTTTCCGTTGCGCCGTGCGTACTTTTCAACAATGCTTGACGTTTTGTATTAAAATCATTGGTGAGAATATCGTTATTTTTTGCACGAAACAATAATCCAAAAGACGCGCCGTCGTCAAAAAATAAGTCCGTCCCGATTACCGCAACATCGTCAATCACCGAATTGCCAAATAACTTTGCAAGCGTATCTTGACGCAATCCGATCTGCTGCTCCAGACGCATACCGGAACGAGTTTGAAATGCGCGCGACGCAATCAAATTCCGCAAATCGCCGCCCCAAATCGCAGTCGTATCCTGAAACCAAGCGAAATTGGAATACGAACCGTAACGAATATAAAAACAATGCGCCGGAACGTGAAATGCAATCTGTTCGATTCCTTCTTGTTCGTATTGCGATTGCGAATCATTGCCCGGCGAAACGGCGTCCGTTTGGTTGTCGTTTTTTGACGTGCCAATCGAAAACGATTGTGTCAATGAATCCCAAAGGGCAGTCAATTTCTTGGCTGATTCGTCTTGCTGATTTTTTTCTTGTTCCTGTTCTTCTTTCGATTTTTCTCTCTTGTTGGCTTGTTGTTCTCCCTGCTCTTGCGGAACATACGCAATAGGACGAAATCGCGGTTGTTGTGAAGTAGGAACGCTTTTGATTTTCGGCTGTTGATGGATAAGCTCTTCCAGTGATTGCGGTAAGTCGAGATTCGCGTTTTGTGTATATCGTTCGGCATTAAAAAAAAGATTGGTTTGCGTCTCGAACAATACAACCGTTGGGTCAAGTTGAAAACCGAGATCGGTAGAAAGCAGCTTATCCCAAAACGACGGTTTCGTTTCGGGACGTTTTAATCCGAGCCGAAACGAAAGCATCGTTCGCAAATATTCTTTAACAACCGGCGGATAATCGTTGGTTTGGATCAATGAAACAGTTTCTTTGTTATAACGACCCCACCAATCCTGTAATAAACGATTGTACTTTATCGGATGTTGCGTTGGAGTGATCGTATGACGAGTCGCGCGGTTTGTGATAATGGTTATGTCGAGCGGCGTTTGATTGCCGACGAATAAGAAATAAACCGCGACCGACGTTCCCGTTTGCGACAATATTTCACCAACAAAACGACCGATAGAACGTTTCGCGTTGAGAAACGTATTCGTCACCTCGCGCGGCACTTCGCGTATTTCAAACGCGGGATACAAAATCCGGTGATTAGCTTCATAAATCTGAACGCTTTCCACTCCGCCGGGCGGCAACTCATTCGGCGAAACAGGAATCACGATACAGCCCACGCCAAAAGAAGAACCGTCTATACGATTTAAAAACGCTTCCGATTGAGCCAAAACAGTCGCGCGGCAAGAAATAAATAGAAAGAACGTCGCTAAAAAAGCAGGTTGTAATAAAGTTTTCATTTTAAATATTTCGCGATAATTCGTACATTTGTGGCAAAAATCAAACGATCAAGTATTGAAAAATTATGCTTGAAAAATTGAAACCTTTTCAAAAATCGTGCCGATTGCGCGAGGCAATGCGGGTTGGAGTGTTGTATTGCGGAGCAGGACGAAAAGTTTGTGTATTATTTAATGAGTTAAAATCCTGCGAACTTGCGGATGAATGATCGCTGACTGCCGATGTTTGTTTCACAACGGTAACTCCCGGCATTGTTGTTGAGGAGGGCGAAGTTAAACGGGCAATTTTATCAGCGATTTCCGGTTGCTGCGGGTTGAATTGATAGGAAAGTTGATAATTTTCCAATGCCTGTGTCAATTCTCCCAGCGATTCTCTCAAATTTCCGAGTGCGTTATAAACCGCGAAATTTTGCGGTTCTTTTTGAACGGCGGCGTTGAGATAGATGAAGGCGTCTTGAGGTCGTCCGGCTTGTTGATAAAGCTTCGCCATTGCAATTTTAGGAGTCGCCAAATCTTTGGAAGCAACTTCCCAATCCCGCAAAAAAGTAAATGCTTCGGCGGTTCGTCCGGTTTCGAGCATCAATTCCGCATATTTTTCACGACAGGGAGCGTAGTTCGGATTTTTTGTCAAACAAAGTTTATAATACTGTTCCGCCTGCCCATAATAGGCGGCGGCGTTGCGACTTGTCCCTAACGTATGATAGGTCATGCCGATATAATAATAACCTTCGGGAGAATCGGGACTTTGGCTCACCGCGTTTTGAAATTCGGAAATGGCTTGATCATACCGCATTTGTTGATAGTGTTTGATTCCTTGATGATTGCGTCCATCGGTCGTCATGTTCGTACAGCTCGACAAAATGACGGACAACATAAGAAATAACAAACACAAAACGTCAATAATATTTTGTGCTTTTGCATAAGTTTTGGATAGATTGAACATGATAGCAATTTTTTTAAGTCTATTGTCTCAATGATTATACTTATCACACTTTGAAATTCGGCTTTTAAGACAGTGTTGATCGTTTGTCACGTCCCCAAAGTCCCTTTTGTCCCTAACACAGACACCCAACTTGTCCTTATGTTTTAGATAATGGATTTTATCAAAAAAAATAAACGAAAATAAGGGCACATATTGGTACAATTGGAGCTACTAATGGAATTTCATAAATAAGGGCTACAATAATAATATATTCCGGTAAAACTGACAGCAACTATTCAATTGCCCAGTACGGATTTATTTGGTTTGAGCGACTGAATAGTTAAAAATACTTCTATTTTCAGGGAATTATAAACAACGAGTTTCACCGACACAAGAGCAAATATTAACAAACTGCCGATTTGATACTCCTCACACGTGAAGTTTCGACTTTTCAGACCGTGTTGATCGTTCATCACGTCCTCAAAATCCCTTTTGTCCCTCATGCTCTAATATTCTGCTTGCGCAATCATTTCTTTATTTTTTGATGTTTGTGTTGTATACTCATTACATTTGAGTTTTCGGTTTTATGAATGGAATTCAAACCGGATTTTACGGTATACTGTATAACGACGTTAGTGAAAACCGAAATTTCAAGTGCAATGAGTTATGGTGAAGTTTTCGGGGGCTTGTTTAAGTGTGGATATTTTTTATCTCTTCGTTTTTTTTGTCGTGGTTCGTTTGGACGCATTTGGGAGCATGGTTGGCTACTAAGGGCATTTCATAAATTAAGGGCGGCAATAATAATGTTTTCCGGTAAAATTGACGGTCACTCTAAAAAATCGTCACTACCCAGTTGTCCAATGCGGGTTTATTTTGGTTTGGGTGACTGAATAGTTGCAAAGATTGTGAATATTTTTCAAAAAAAATTCTTCCAATTCCAACAATTCCTATTGATACATTCCGTTTATCTGTGCATAATAACATTATCGAAATTATTTAATGAAGGAGTTGCAGCGATGAAAAAGTTAAACAAAGCGTTTGATTTTTTAATTTCGTCAAAACACATCAAGGGGATTGGGTGCACAAAATGGCTAATATACCATATTTTACCTGTGATTTCACTCTTTTTGCCCGTGTTATTGCGTGCATTTCTGCCCGATTTGGAAAACAATCTTCTGTTCGCCGAGCGTTTACGCTGGTCGAGCTTCTTGTGGTGATTGTACTCATTGGGATTGTGATTGCGTTACTTTTGCCCGCCATTCAAGCTGCGCGTGAGGCGGCACGGAGAATGCAGTGCACGAACAATTTCAAACAAATCGGTTTGGGAATTCATAATTTTGTCAGCGCTAACAGCGAAGGTCTGCCACCGCTCGACTTGAAAATGAAGCGTCCAACCATCGTGCTGATATTGGATCTACTAAGAGAATTTTATACATAAGGGCTGCAATAGTAGTATTTTCCGGTGAAACAGTAACTATTCAGTTGCCCAGTGCGGATTGATTTGGCTTGGGCAACTGACGCTATAGTTTTCTATTGCGGTTTCAAATATTGTCCCCCAAAAACGAAATAATCAGAAAAAAGCCATGTCTAATTGTGGGATATGCTCGCGACGATGCCTTTGTTTCACGACCACTTCCGCCAAAAGCCGGTCTGACCAGTGTGTGTGCGGTTGTCCCCAATTCCCTCGGCATGGATTACACGATTCCGACGCTTACGGCGGCGGGGATTCCTACCACTACGAACGGCGGCGGTTTCATGCCGTTCGGAAATCAACAATATAGCCAAAATTTTGATTTTGCGGCTTTAGAACAGACAATGCAAAATTTAAATCTGACACTGACGGGATTGAAAGAACGGTTGGCGTCAGATTCAAGGTTAAGATTTGAAGCCCCCAATTGGGGAGCGGTGTAATGAAACCGATGTTTTTCTGTTGCTTTATTTACAACGCTTTTTGCGTTGCTCTTCTTCGTAGATTGCTTTTTCCGCCGCCGTGATCATCTTTTTACAATTTTCGCGGATTTTCTTGATTTTTTCTTTCCTTAATCCGCGTTTGGGAGACGTAAGCGTATCTTTTTCTATCTTGACATGAGCACAAAAAACGCAAATTTTATCAGCACTTTCGCACAGATCATAACGGATAGCACTTTCGAATAATTTATTTAATACTTCTTGGTAGTGCGTCAATTCTCTTTTGAATCTTTTCTTCTTTTGAAATAAAAACTTCGGTTCTGAAAAACTCAAATATAAAGAAGAAAATAGCGTTAATGATGTATTGCATTTTTGTTCTCAAAAAAGAGACATGAGGGACACGGTGAAAGAGGCAACACGTGCTGTCCCTGCGGTTCCATTATTTTAATTATTTTCTGCGAAAAAGCCAGTGGAAAAAGCTGCGTTTTTTCTTCGGTTTTTGCGTGTTTGCATTCGCCGCCAACGTCGCCAGATGTTCCTGCCACAATCCGAGACTTGTTTTGCGTTACAAAAAGACAGCATGGATTCTAGCGGAATATTTGCCTTTAATTGCGCCGACAAGTTCATTGACCACTTCATCAATATCCGTTGCATACGACAACCGATGTTTCAGTTTATTGTCATACGCGACAAGAAAATCAATGTTACTTGGGTATGTTTTTTTGTGATTAGATTTAGGGAACTTCTAAAAACCCCACGTTCAACAAATTCTACCATTGAAAAATAAGGACTTGCTGATGTTGGGAAGAGGTTTTTAGAAGTTCTCATGAGTCATTAAAAAAGGGACAAGAGGGACTTTGGGGATGATGAACGAGGAACATTGTCTAAAAAACGAAATTTCAAGTGTAAGGAATATCAAGGAGCATTATTGTATCAATTTACTCTAAAAAGGTAGAAAAATGCCAACACAAAATACCACCTTATTGACGTTGTAAGGTATAATAGAAAAATATTTCACGCTGGGCAACCGGTGAGAATCGGTTATACTGAAAAGAAGTGAAACCTGACGAACTATTTTTACACAGGAACAAGTGATGAGTTTTCTAGTCGGAATTAACGCAGTGACTTTAATTTTCGTTGCGTTATGCGTTTTTGCGATTGCGTATCGGTTTTACGGGCTGTGGATTGCAGTGAAAGTTTTGGGAATCAATCCCGAAAATTCTACGCCGGCGATTCGTTTCGCAAACAGTCACGACTATGTCAAAACAAATAAGTATGTCCTTTTCGGTCATCATTTTGCGGCGATTGCAGCGGCGGGACCATTATTGGGTCCGATTCTCGCGGCGCAATTCGGGTATCTGCCCGGTGCGCTTTGGATTTTGATTGGCTGCGTTCTCGGCGGCGCGGTTCATGATATGGTCATTCTTTTTGCGTCCGTGCGGCATAAAGGGCATAGTTTGGCAACTATCGCGTCGATTGAAGTCGGAAAATTCACCGGACATGTCGCGTCGCTTGCCATTTTATTTATCTTGGTTTTGTCGCTTTCGTGTCTTTCGGTCGCTGTTGTCAACGCAATGCACAATAGTCCTTGGGGAACGTTCACCGTTTTTTCGACGATTCCAATCGCAATGCTTATGGGCGTTTATCTTTACCGAAAGCCGGACGGAGTGAAAACCGCAAGCGCTTTCGGCGTGGTGTTGCTATTTTTCGCAGTGGTTGCCGGACATTCTATCGCGGAACATCCGATGTTGCGAAGCTGTTTCGATTGGGACAAGACAACGCTCGAAATCATCATTCCGCTTTACGGGCTTGCCGCGTCGCTGTTGCCGATTTGGTTGCTGCTCTGTCCGCGCGATTATCTTTCGACGTTTCTGAAAATCGGAACGATTGTCGCGTTGGCGATTGGTATTTTGTTTATGCGTCCGACGCTTCAAATGGAGCCGATTACAAAATTTGTTCACGGCGGCGGTCCGATTATCAGCGGTCCGGTTTTTCCGTTTATTTTTATCACGATTGCGTGCGGAGCGGTGAGCGGTTTTCATGCGATTATCGCGTCCGGCACAACGCCGAAAATGATTTCCAGCGAGCGAGAGATTCCATTTGTCGGTTACGGCGCGATGCTCACGGAAGGATTTGTCGCAATGATGGCGTTGATTGCCGCATGTATTTTGATTCCGGCTGATTATTTTGCAATCAATTCTTCGCCGGAAGCGTTTGCTCAACTTGGTATGGAGGTGCAAAATCTGCCGGAATTAGCGAAACAAGTCGAAGAAGAAAATCTTCAGGGACGCACCGGCGGCGCGGTTTCATTGGCGGTAGGAATGGCTTATATTTTTTCAGCGATTCCGCTTTTCAAAGAATTTATGGCGTATTGGTATCATTTTGCCATTATGTTTGAAGCGGTTTTCATTCTTACTGCGGTGGACGCCGGAACGCGAGTCGGGCGGTTTTTCCTTCAGGAGATGATCGGTCGATTTATTCCGAAATTTGCCGACGAAAAATGGTTGCCCGGCGTTTTTATCACCAGCATTCTTTTCACCGGCGCGTGGGGATACTTGCAGTTCGGCGGAAAAATTGAAGTGATTTGGCCGCTTTTCGGATTGAGTAACCAACTTCTTGCCGCGTGCGCGTTGGTGATTGCAACGAGTATGATTATCCGCATGGGAAAAGCGAGATACGCTTGGGTCACAGGGATTCCGGGGCTTTTCATGGTGTGTATGACGTTATGGGCGGGATGTCTCCAAATTTTCGGTTCGTATTTGCCGAGCGGGAAATATCTGCTGGGCGTTCTCGGATTAACGGTCATGTCGTTTGTCGTCGTTATTTTCTTCGGGGCGGTTGTCCGATGGATTAAGCTTTTAGCCATAAAAAACAAAGTCAAAGACGCTTACGGCGACGAAGTTTTGGAATTGGTGGAAGAATAAAAGGAACTTCTAAAAACCTCCTCAAAATCTTCGTAAGCCCTTACTGTTCAACGGTCACATTTGTTGAAAATGAGGTTTTTAGAAACTCCCTAAAGACAAGACGGAACTATTCAGCCGCTCCAACCCAATCCATCATCTAATAAGGGCATAAGGGCACCATCATTGGGTGCAATTCGGGCTACTAAGGGAAACTTGATAAATAAGGGCTGCAATAATAAAGCATTTCGGGTATGGATAATTATGTAGTTGTCCGGTGTGGATTTATTGGCTTTGGGCGTCTGAATAGTTACTAGCTCTACTACAAAGTCACGCAATTTCACTTAGCATTTTTCAACGTAAAATACCTATAAATTTGCTATTTTCCATATCAAGAGAAATTGAGGAACTTCGTACTACTCATTTTGATAATTTTGGGAGGATTTTGAACGTGAAAGTCGCGAAAAGTTTCACGCTGTTTCGCGGAATTTTCACGTATTTCGCGATTAAAAATCATTACTCCGATTCGCGTAGATATTTTGCGGCGGCGACCATGTTTTTTAGGGATTCTAATGTTTCCGTCCAATCACGGGTTTTGAGCCCGCAATCGGGGTTGACCCAAAGCCGGTTTTTGGGAATATATTGCAACGCCTTTGCCAACAACCTGATGATTTCGTCTGTTGACGGAACGCGCGGGCTGTGAATATCGTAAACGCCGGGACCAATCTCATTCGGATACTCAAACTCCCGAAACGCTTCCAACAACTGCATTCCGCTACGGCTTGATTCGATACTGATTACGTCCGCGTCCATTCGCACAATCCAACGAATAATCGTATTAAATTCGCTGTAGCACATGTGCGAATGAATTTGCGTCTGATTATCCGCTCCCGACGAAGCGAGCCGGAATGAATCGGTTGCGTAAGTCAAATATTCGTCCGCATCGCCTTTCCGCAACGGTAGCCCTTCACGCAACGCCGCCTCGTCAATTTGAATGATTCTGATTCCCGCCTTCTCAAGATCAGCAACCTCATCCCGAATCGCCAACGCAATTTGACGGCAAACCTCCGCACGCGAAATATCATCGCGCACAAAACTCCAACACAAAATTGTTACCGGTCCCGTCAACATCCCTTTCATCGGTTTAACGGTTTGCGACTGGGCAAATTGAATCCATTGAACGGTCATCGGTTGTTTTCGTGTAATATCGCCGAAAATAATCGGCGGTTTGACATACCGGTTGCCGTAACTTTGCACCCAACCGTTTTCCGAAAAGCAAAACCCGCTCAGTTGTTCGCCGAAGTACTCGACCATATCGTTACGTTCCGGCTCGCCGTGAACCAGAACATCCAGCCCCAACTCTTCCTGTTTTCGCACAATATCGGTGATCGTGTTTTGCATAAACGATTCGTATTCCGGTTGAGTCAATTCGCCGTTGCGAAAACTCCGCCGTGCTTTACGAATTGAATGTGTTTGCGGAAACGAACCGATAGTTGTAGTCGGCAAAAACGGCAAATTCAAGGATTGCTGTGATTTTTTGCGTTCGGCAAAACCGCCTTTTCGTTGCAACATCGCCGGTTCAATCGACGCACAACGCTCTTGAACAACATCGTCAACAACACGCGGACTTGTCTTTCGCCCTTGAATAATTTGCGTGTTCTCTTCCAAGATTTTTTCTGAAACTTTGCCGTCCAGCAAATCGGACAACACCGCGATTTCCCCGCACTTTTGCACGGCAAACGCCATCCAACTTTTCAATTCAGGATCAAGTTTTGTTTCGTTATCGAGATCGACGGGACAATGTAACAACGAGCAACTTGACGCAATCGCAACACGTTCACGCCCGATCTCCGCTTGAATTTTCCAGAGTTTTCCGAGCGCCGACGACAAATCCGTGCGCCAGATATTTCGTCCGTCAACAACTCCGGCGGAAAGAATCATGTCAGCCGGCAATTTTTTTGTCACCGAATCAAGTTGATTATTTCCGCGAACAAGATCAAGATGCAAACCGGCACAACCGGACGACAACGCAAGATCAAGATTGCCTTCAAGCGTACCGAAATAGGTTGTCAAAAGGATTTTCGCCGTTCCCGATCCGGCAATCAATTTCGGATACGTCTTTTGAAAAGCGTCTTGGGCTTCGGCGGTCAAGTCGGTGCAAAGAATCGGTTCGTCAATTTGAATCCAATCGGCTAATTCGCTCAGCTCACGGAGAACGGATTGATAAATTTCCAGAACGTTATCAAGATATTCCCAACGATTTGTGTTGCCGTAATTTTTCGACAAAGCAAGATACGTTACGGGACCGGTCAACACGGGCTTGGGCGAAAAACCGAGATTGGCGGCAGTTCGAGTATCGCGGACAACTCCGCAAGACCGGCGAGACAACGCGAGTCGCGGCGAAAACTCCGGCACAATGTAATGATAATTGGCGTCGAACCATTTTGTCATTTGCATTGCCGGAATATTTTGCTCGACGTCGCCTCTTGCCATACGAAAGGCGAGATCAATTTCCGAATCGACATTGTGCCACAAAAAACGCGGCGGAATTGCGCCGAGCATTATTGTTATATCGAGAATGTGATCGTAAAGCGAGAAGTCGCCGGTTGTAACGCGGGACAAACCGGCGTCTTTTTGCGTTTGCCAATTTTGTTGCTTCAAGTTTTCGGCGGCGACGAGCAACTCGTCGAGACTGATCGTATGTTTCCAATACGATTCGGTCGCTTTTTTGAGCTCGCGTTGAGAACCGATTCGCGGAAAGCCGAGACAATGCGTTTTGAGATTATTGACGTAACTGACGAAATTGACTGAATGAACGGACATAAAAATCTTACCTTTCTGGAAACGAAAAACGCGGTTTCCATTTTGGAGGAACAAGGATTTGAAAGAGTAAGACGAGACGAGTCAATAGAGAATAAAACGACAACACCGCCGGAATCAACCGGAACGGAATGATTGACGCAAGGTTTCTTTATCGCGAGACTGCCTTACCGACTAAAGAGCGAGTCGTCTCCTGGCTTCCGGCGTTGGTTTAAGAATTAAAGCCTTCCCTAACGTTTTTATTCTGTTAAGTGACTTTAAAACCAATAATAACTTCCAACAAAAACAAACAACTCGAAGTTATAACTACCGGTTACAGTGGCGCGTCCGCAACGGTCTCTCACCGTTTTCCGTTACCCGCTCAAAACAATTATGTGGCTTATTGTAAACGAGTCATGCCAACTGTCAAGAGGAAGCCCCATGCACTTTGCAATTCGTTTCTCATTACGAAAAACATTGGGGACATGACGAGCGATAAGAAATATCCGTAACTACTTATTAACAGTGCATAAATAACCTATCAGCTATTATTTTTAATAGTATCGTTCCACTCTCCGTGAAAATCATGTTTTTTGATTTTCACGTGAGTTAATTCTTTGTCGCTGACTTTCATTCCTTTTTTATATTGCTTGTTATCTTCGACGCAACGCACGCTCAATCCCGTTTCTGTCTTTGTGTTGCTGAGTAAATTCACAAGAAATACCCGTTGCGCGATGTACGGCGCTGATACCACCGTGTCCAAACGGTTTGGATTCGGCTGCTGCCTAAAGATGTTTTTAACGTTCGTTAAAAAAACGGAAATACTATTGTATTTATTCCGAATGTTGCTTACAATATCGTCTTGCATGTAAGGAGTATATCATGTTTGCTCGGAATAGACAAGATCGCTTATGATAGATTATTTATGCACGAATACATGGTTACGATTGCTTATTGATTCATACAAAAAGATTATATTTTGATATTTATATGAGTATTGAAGTCCGAAATATCACAAAAACATTCGGGACATTTTGTGCGTTGAACGATGTGTCACTTAAAGTGGGGTCGGGAGAATTAGTCGCGTTGTTGGGACCGTCTGGTTCGGGAAAGACGACGCTTTTGCGGATTATCGCTGGGTTGGAATCTCCCAGCGTTCCGAGCGGTCAAATTCTTTTTAGCGGCGAAAACGTCGGCACGCGGAATGTCGGCGACCGTCATGTTGGATTCGTGTTTCAGCATTACGCTTTGTTTCGGCACATGACCGTGTTTGAAAACATCGCGTTCGGCTTACGTGTTCGACCGCGGAAAACGCGACCGTCTAAAGCCGTCATCCGCGAAAAAGTCACCGAGTTATTGCGTTTGGTGCAGCTTGATTCGTTTCATAATCGTTATCCGCATCAGCTTTCGGGGGGGCAGCGGCAACGTGTCGCGCTTGCCCGCGCGTTGGCGGTGGAACCGCAGATTTTGCTGTTGGACGAACCGTTCGGCGCGCTCGACGCGAAAGTTCGTGTCGAACTTCGGGCGTGGTTGCGGCGGCTGCATGACGAGATTCATCTCACCAGCGTGTTTGTTACGCACGATCAGGACGAGGCGCTGGAATTGGCGGATCGTGTTGCTGTGATGAATGCCGGACAAATCGAGCAATTCGACACGCCAGATCATGTGTTCCACGAACCTAAAACCGAGTTTGTGATGAATTTCCTCGGCTCCGTCAATCAATTTCACGGACGCTTGGAGCAAGGCAAAGTTTGTATTGGACGTTATCGTTTGGATTCGTCGGAAATTTCGCGTCCGTTTCTTCCCGGCAGTCAAACGCTGGTTTTTGTGCGTCCGCACGAATTGGAAATCACGGCAAACCCTATCGAAGGGCGACTCTCGCTTCATGCTTTTATCCGAAGTCTACATTCGGCGGGATCGCGCGTTCGTGTCGAGTTGGATACGGAAACAAACGAGACATTGTTTGCCGAGGTCACGCATGAACAAAAAGAGTCGCTGAATTTGGAAATCGGCTACTCTGTCTTCGTCACGCCGCGCAACCTGCGGATTTTTAGCCGTAAAGAAAAAGAGAAATAAAGATAAAAAATTTCAAGGGGTATTGTTTCCGATCGTTTTAACAATCAGAAGAAAGAATGGTAACTCTTCAGCTGCCCCAGCCACATCAATCCGCACTGGGTAACAATCTTAATGACGACGTCGCCATTGGCTGGTTATCCGAAAGATTTTACCATTATTTATCAAGTTTCCCTTAGTAGCCAACAAAGTTCCCAAACGCGCCCTTATGCCCTTATTTTTTAGAGGAGGTTTTTGGAAGTTCCCAGTAGTATTTTCCGGCGAAACAGTAACTATTCAGTTGCCCAGTGCGGATTGGTTTGGCTTGGGCAACTGACGCCATAGTTTTCTATTGCGGTTTCAAATATTGTCCCCCAAAAACGAAATAATCAGAAAAAAGCCATGTCTAATTGTGGGATATGCTCGCGACGATACCTTGCTTCACAACCGCTTCCGCCAAAAGCCGGTCTGACCAGTATGTAGGGACTTCTAAAAACCTCATTTCCAACACATGCGACCATTAAAAATAAGGACTTACGAATATTTTGGGGAGGTTTTTAGAAGTTCCCATGTGTGAATAGCCGTATTTTTTCGGCGGCTCGCATGCCATGGCGCCGCGATTGACTTCGCACCCGAAATCGTGAACGATCTGGCGATTATCCAACCCTTCCGCCGCCGCAGGCACGCACGATCCGGTCACGGTCATGGAGGCATGATCCCAATGTCCGTGACCGAACAATTTTTTTCAAAATTCCCCGCTTTTGCCTAGGCAACTCAATTTTCGTCGCTTGCGTGCTTCCTTGCCATCATGACCGCACTTGCTGAAAAAATACCCCAAAATATGACATAGTTTAATCGTTTTTTTATTTTATACCATCCGTGGCTATTAACCGTCACTTTTCAAATCATGTCGATTGGTTATAATATTGACGTTGTGTTTAGGATATTCCATTTTTACCAAGGAGGTTATCATGCTTCGCCGCGATT
>JAIRYX010000418.1 GCA_031267635.1 Planctomycetaceae bacterium | reverse complement strand
TCCTCTTTTTCTTTGATTGTTCCTTCGTTTTTTTATTTGTAAAGTTGGCACGAAAATTTCCTTTGGTGTTTTTGATGAAAAGTTTGGCGTTTTGTTTGCCGTCTGTTGTCTTTATGGTTCTCAACCGTTATTTCCGAGTTCCTGATCTTTTTCCAATTGTTCTTCTCTTCTTTGATTACGTCGCGGCACTGCTTTTTCCTCTGTTTTAAGCGACGTATCAATATTGAAATTTAATGTTTGTTTTCCTTTTTTAACGTCAATCGCTTGTTCCCAAAGCGTTTTATTATTGGCTTTCAAGACGGCGCGGGGAACAGCCGCGCGTCCTTCGTCCGGGTTTTCAATTTGAACTTTATTCAGACCGGCTTCCACGCCTTTTCGCGTTGTGGAAAATTTCATTTCAAAATTTCCCTGAGCGTCGGTGCGACCTATCGAATACGATCCTCCTTGGAATTGGGGATAAAAATAAACCTTCACATTTTCTGGAGCCGGTTTGCCGTCGATGGTCAATTTTCCGGTAACATACCCGAATGGGATTTTGGAATCGTCGCACCCGTTCATCGACAGGACAAACACAATGCCCCAAA
This sequence comes from Planctomycetaceae bacterium, assembly GCA_031267635.1. Taxonomy (GTDB): domain Bacteria; phylum Planctomycetota; class Planctomycetia; order Pirellulales; family Thermoguttaceae; genus WRMR01. The sequence continues at coordinate 2,093 of JAIRYX010000418.1, read as the reverse complement.
GTAAAAATAATTTTGTTTTCATAAAATTCTATACGTTGATTTATATTCAAGCTACTTTAAATTTTCCGTGAGAACAAGCGAGCGTTCCCACGAGAACGCGGTTTTGTGTCACGCAAAGCGTTGTGTTTCGACCGACTACGGTATGTTTATAACGCGCTGGCGGTTTTGCCGTCCGACTTGGATCCGATGAGCTGATAAACGCCCAATCTTCCGGCATTCGCGGCGCTTTGAAAAAGATCGTAAGTTTCCGTTCCCGTATCGCCGGATTGCGCACTATCAGGGATAGTTCCCAAATCGTCGGCGCGATCTTTTCTGGATTCGATTGTCTCGCTGAGAAAATGAACGCTTCCGTCGCCGAAAAGAAAATTTGCTCCGCCGGTATGTTTCGAGGAAAACGCGTAAGCTCCTTCGTTGATTTTCAAAGCGGTGTAACCATGCGTATAATTCATGGAACCAATTCCGCAAGTCCCGGGCCAATAAGACGCTCTGCCGGTTTGATAATCCCGTTCTCCGTAAACAAACGTGTTGCTTAATCCGTCGGTGATGGCGGCGAAATTATATGCTTTTGCCGCTGGAAAAACGCCGGTATTCAACGTCGCGTTTTGAGGAGTCGCCAAATACGCTCCATAAGCCCCGCCGAACCGGAAAAATCCACGATGCGGAGAATAACTGGACGTTGCCAGCGCGGTGGTGTCGCTGTTGGTGTTTGGATAATCGCCGCTTCGCTTATTCGGAAATTCCAGCACGCCGTCCGACGGGCAAAGATAGAACGAGATTTTGGTGTTGACAATCGCGTCTTTGGAACCGGGCTTTTGAATGTCTTCAAACGCTCTTTCGAGAGTGATACTCGAAACGCCGGCTCTTTCCCAAACAGCGGATTGTTCAATGAACGGGAGAATTTGCGCTAACGGTCCCCAACCGGAACAGTAATCTGCTCCGGCAGCACGATTACTAATTATTAAACCGACTTCAATCGGTTTGGCAACAGCACCGGACGGCAATGTTTGGTGCGTATCGTGATAGTTATGCTGCGCAATCCCGATTTGTTTGAGATTATTCGTACACTGCATTCGCCGTGCCGCCTCGCGAGCGGCTTGAACGGCGGGTAACAGAAGTGCAATCAATATTCCTATGATTGCGATAACGACGAGAAGTTCCACCAGCGTAAACGCCGCGATGTGGGCGAAGAGTTTCCGCGTTGAGTTGAGTGAGTTGCGCATATTGCTTCCTTTCATGGAAATTTTTGGTGTTTGATTTGCTGAAACATGGATAGCAAATCGTTTTCGGAAAAGCCATATTGCAATTGCTGCGCCAAAAGCCCAACAGCGAAAAAACAGACAGCAATTCCGCAGAATGCCGAAAAGAAAAACATCGTAAAAACGCGGGAAAACAGCGAAAAAACCAGAAGAAAAAATTTTTTATTTTGTCAAAAAATTTTTGAGAGTTTTATCGTTAAGAACGTTTTCTCCGTGATATTTGATAGTTTTCCATGATATTTGACGGGGAAATATCACGGATGCTCCCATCAACGACTCGTCAAAGAAAGAGACAATTGAGACAAAAAGAGACATTGGCAATTTCCGGGGCAGATGAAGTTTGAGAAAAAGAAAAGTAACTATTCAGTTGCCCAAGCCAAATAAATCCGCACGGCAACTGGGTAACTACTGTCAATATTACCGCAAAATGTTCCCCTATTGCCGCCCTTATTTATAAAATTCCCTTAGTAGCCCGAATTGCACCCCCAATCGCGCCCTTATTTTTTTACCGCAAAGGCGCAAAAGTCGCACAAAGGATTTATAATGAACAATCTTGGGTAACTTCTAAAAACACAATATTGGAAAATACGATATTTACGAAAAGAGTACAGCAAAAAGAGAATGTTTTTTAGAAGTCCCCCTTTGTGCGTCTTCGTCACCTTGGTGGTAAAAAATAAGGGCATAAGGGCGCATATTGATTTTATCGCCTGCATAACTAGTCATCTCTGCAAAAACATCTTTAATGCTATAGTAACGTCTTGCCCTTCTCCCAATGTGTGTTATAATTTGCAACGTTATTTGCTGTTTATCCGTGTTTTTTATTAAACACCTTGCAAT
>JAIRYX010000413.1 GCA_031267635.1 Planctomycetaceae bacterium | reverse complement strand
CCGGAAACATGAACCCAACAAACCGGACGTACAGGAATATTCGGGAAATCGTACAAAAATTTCGCCATAAGCGGATGATGCCACCAATTTACTTGAACAATATCCGCGTCATTTATTTGTTGTTCAATTTCCGATTGCGACGGCTCAATGAATATTTTTACTCCGTTGTCTCTTACTCTTTCAACAAAAAATGTTTTTTCAGGACGCTCCAACAACACGATTTCATGGTCAACAGGAAACCGCTCATTCGGTTGCGTGATACCGGAATACGCCGTTCCAATTCCGCCGCCAAGATGAGGTGTGATGTGTAAAATTTTCATATTCTGTACTATGTTTGCTGTTTCGTTTTACCTGTAACCGTTTACGGACATTTTTTGTTTTCAAATAGAGCAATATATCAACCTCACTTTTCACCTAATTTTCCTTAACGAAACAACCTCAGTAGCATGAGGTAGTCACACATCCTAAACCTCATTACCTCATTGGATTGTTTATTGATTTATTCCTTCGCCAAAGAATTATTTTTAATGAGGTTGTTGTTTTATTGCATGTTGGCTACTGAGGTTGTTTTGTTAGGAAAATTAGGTGGAAACAAGGTTCGTTACAAATGACATTCTCATGAAAAACATCTTGAAGATATACTCTCCCACTTCAAACTTCATTTTTTAAGACAGTGTTCTTTGTTCAATATATCCCCAAAGTCCCTCGTGTCCTTAACGTCCTTTTTTAATGAAAACAGAAATTCAAGATGAATGGACGATTCGAGATTATTTTTTTGTTCCTTTTTCATCAATTACAACCTAATTCACTCAAACTGTAAACAACAATGATTTATAATCTACTATTCCATCATCAATAACGCCGCTACCGCTTTATTAATTTTGTTGGCAAATTTGACGCATCGTTGGGGGATTTTTTTAATCTTTTTTCCTAATCTTTTCAAACGGTTTGGTATGCGGCGGCGTTCTAATTTGTGAAGTTCCGACTCTATTTTCAATTTATCATCAATAACAGCTTTCCATAACACAGAAAAAATGTCGATACATTTTTCTGATGTTAAACGGGAAGAGGACGGCAAAACAGGATACATAGAGACATCATCACTGAATAACTGTTCGCGTCCTAAATATTCTCTTGCCACCGCGTTATTTGATTCGCGGTAACGGTCTAAAATCTCTTGCGCTTCCGCTTGCGACAGATTGTAACCTTTATTACCCGTGTTGCCAAGGTTCTCTGAAAAATGAGCAATATACCCGCAATAATAATTGTCTTCATGTATAAAATACTTCGACACAAGTTTAATAAATTCTATCGTTTCTGCATCGAATGATTCATTAAGTGAGCCGGGACGTTTCAAATGAGTAATGTCAATCCCACTTGTATGACAAAAATCTTCCAACAAATCATTTTGAATCATTTCCTTTCGGTCAAAGAGACGTATTTTTATATTTTCTTTATCAAAAGCATTCGTCCATTTTGTTAATAAAAGGCGATAATCATCAGCATATAGCGTTTGATTCCAGACATGATTTGATAGGAAACGAGAAAAAACATCATCATCTTTGGGCAACCCGCCTTTCATCTGTTGTGCGTAAACAGAAACAAGATATTCCGGTTGACGGCGCAAATAAACAATAATTGTTACTTCATCAAAAAAAGAAAATAACCATTGTTTCAATGATGAAATTTCAGATTCTAAGTAACAACTGAAACATTCTTCTGAAAAAAGAACTGTCGAAGTTTTATGAAACTGCCTTTCATATTTTTTTCTTAGTTTTATCAAATCGTATGCTGGGATTTTTTCTAATAGAGTAGAATAAGGAAAGTGTTTCCACATAGTTTGCCGTTTACGTTCTTGAATGTTCAAAAAACTTGCCCAAAGTGTCCTATGAGGACATCGTACTTTCCAACCCAGAAAATCTTCATTATCCGGTACGAAAATTTTTTGACTTTCCAATGCCTCAACATTATCCGACAAAAACTGTTGAATCGTTGTTGTCCCTGTTTTGCCCGTTCCAATGTGAACAATAGCTTTCATGTTGTTCTTCCTTGAATGATCATTTGAAGCTTTTGAATATCTCCCCAAAACGCCATTGGTTCATAGGTTGCGTAAGGGTAATATCCCAAATTTAACGCGATGTTTTTTCCTTCTTGATGCAAAAACTCTTCGACAAATCGACGAATGGAAATCGGTTTGCCGCTCGCATTATTGACGATTCCTTGAATCTTGTTTTGCAACGCGATTTTTACAATGTTTTCCGCTACAGTTTCTACCGGTAAATAATCCCGCAGTTGTTCGCCGCCGCTCATGTTGAAAATTTTGTCGTCGCGTTGCAATGCGGTTTTCAACTGTTCCAAAATTGAATTTTTATTTTGTCCTTCGCCGTACAAATAAAATAAGCGAATCCATTTGAAGTCAAACGGCGTTCTCTTTTGCAGTTCCTCAAGGAAAATTCGCAATATGTTTTTTGCAACGGCATAAGTTGTGTTCGGTTTCGGCGGCAAATCTTCCGATAAGCAACCGTTTTGCAAACCGTACTCGAAACACGTTCCGATCACTGTAATATTTCGCGTCCCGGATTCAATCATCTGTTTCAAAAACCGATAACTGGTTTCCAAGTTGCGTTCAATATGGAATAACGCATTATAATTCGGAAGTCCTTCCCACGCAAGATGAATTACCGCGTCTGGACTGCCGAAAAACTGAAAAAAGTTATTTTTTTCTTCGTTCAAATCGCACGTAACGTATGGAATATCTTCCATAACGCATTTTTCGCCGCGCGACGTTGCGATTATTTCATGCGACGTTGTCCGAAGCGCGTTCAAAACGTGCCGTCCAACAAAACCATTTGCGCCGGTCACAAGGATTTTCATAATTTCCGCCTTCATTCTAAATGTATAAAATTCCAATTTCATTTTTGCAATCCTTCTTTATACTAACGTAATTCCTTTCCAATCTCTTTTTTCCGCAATCAGCGGATGTTTTTTGTCGCGTTCGGAAACGGTTGCCGCTTGGAGTTGCCAATCAATACGCAAATCGGGATCGTCAAAACGCAAACCGTCTTCGTTCTTTGGAGCGTAAAAAGCCGTCACAAAATAGACGATTTCCGCATCGTTGGTCAACGTCTGAAATCCGTGAGCAAATCCTTCGGGAACATAAATCATTCGGTTGTTTTCGGCGGTCAGTTCCACCGCGTCCCATTTCAAAAACGTCGGCGAATCATTTCGAATATCGACAATGCAATCCCAAACCGCTCCGCGAATACACTTGATGATTTTGATTTCGCAGTCAGGCGGATATTGAAAGTGCATTCCGCGAATCGTTCCTTTTTCGCGCGTCCGCGAGTGATTGATGTTGACAATCGGTTTCGTCAATCCGATTTTTTTAAGCTCATTCGCGCAAAGCAACCGTGTAAACTGTCCCCGTTCGTCGCCGCGCGGATCAAGGTCAATTCGGTACGCTCCTGATTGTAACAATGGGGTGAATTGCATAATATTATTTTACGGGTTATACTCCTCACGCCTGAATATTCGATCACCAAAGCGACAAGTGTTAGTAACCAAAGGAATAACCAGGACTCTGGGGGAGACTTTTGAGATGAAACTTCTGAAAAATCTCGTCCGAAATCTTATACTTCTCATATTTTAAAATTCGGTTTTCATTCTGCAATCGCAATAGAATCTGCTAAAGATATTTTATATCTCGCTTTGAAATGTTCTGCCTTTTGGCATACATCGTCTCTTAATTAAGAACGAGGCACGCGTTGCAGGAAATGATTTTTAGGGTTTTAGAGATTTTGGGGACGGCGGATTCCCTCCAAAGTCGCTCCAAAGCATTGGGAGTAAAGGACTTGGAGAATAAAGTAAAATTCCTGAAAATATTACTCTTCTTTATTCAGAATCTTTATCTATCCCAGAATCCCCCGAAATTCCTTTTGTCCTCTTTTATCCCCAAACGTAATTATTCAGTTGTCCGGTGCGGATTTATTGGGTTTGAACGATTGAATCGTTACTAAATCCTTTCAAGCACTGACTTGCCATTATACTTCAAACGTATTATTTGGTAAACGATAGCCCCTTCCCGTTTGGAAAATTCATTTTCCGCTAAAAAATAAGAGATGTGAAAAGTAAGAGAAACATTGAGAATGAGGAACATTCTCTTAAAAAACAAACGTTCAAGCGGAAGAAGTAGAGATATTTTTTTCTTTTGGTATTCATTTCCCGAAAAAATGTTATACTTGGGACGTCAATTTTTCCACCGATTTTCACGTACACACAATGGGAACAAACGATTTAGACTCGCGTCAAGACAATGCACAAAAAACGGGGCGTATTCCGATGCCGGAGCAGCCGCCGAAGATCCGCGCACGAAATTTCCTGGAAGTTCCGCTTGGTTATACACCGGACATGGCGAGGCAAGAAGCGTCGCGGTGTATCGGTTGTAGAAAACCGTTGTGCGTCACCGGATGTCCGGTGAATGTCAATATTCCTGCATTTCTGAAATTGATTGCCGACGGAAACTTTGCCGCCGCCGCGAGAAAAATCAAAGAAACTAACGCTTTGCCCGCCGTCTGCGGTCGTGTTTGCCCGCAGGAATCGCAATGCGAATCGAAGTGCATACTCGGCAAAAAATTTGCGCCGGTCGCCATCGGACGTTGCGAACGGTTTGCCGCTGATTTTGAACGCGCGAACCATCTTATTGAAATACCGCCAATTCCGCCCCAAAACGGAAAAAAAATTGCCGTCATTGGCGCGGGACCGTCCGGTATCACCGTTGCGGGCGATTTGACTTTGCTTGGTTACGAAGTGACCGTTTTTGAAGCGTTTCATAAACCGGGCGGCGTTCTCATGTACGGAATTCCGGAATTTCGATTGCCGAAAGACATAGTCGAACAAGAAATTGATTACATTCGGCAGATCGGCGTGAAAATTGAATTGAATCAAGTTGTCGGAAGAATCGTAACGATTGACGAGCTTCTCACAAAAAACGGCTTTGATGCGGTGTTTATCGGAGTTGGAGCGGGTTTACCAATGTTTTTGGAAATTCCGGGCGAAGATTTTAACGGCATTTATTCAGCAAACGAGTATCTGACACGCAGCAATTTAATGAAAGCGTATAAATTTCCCGATTACGATACGCCGGTGGTTCGCGGGAAAAACGTTTGCGTTATTGGCGGCGGAAATGTCGCAATGGACGCCGCGCGAACCGCGTTGCGATTAGGTGCGGAATCGGTGAAAATTGTTTACCGCCGTTCCCGAAACGAGTTGCCGGCGCGAGCGGAAGAGATTCATCATGCAGAAGAAGAAGGCGTTGAATTTCAACTTCTCACGAATCCGAAAGCGTATCTTGATCACCAGTCGCAAGTTCGCGCGATGCGGTGTGTTCGTATGACGCTTGGCGAACCGGATGCGTCCGGTCGGCGGCGTCCTGTTGAAGTTCCCGATTCCGAGTTTGAAATTGAAACTGATTGCGTTATTGTTGCCGCCGGAGCGTTGGCGAATCCGTTATTGACAAAAAACACGCCGCAACTTGAATTAAACAAATGGGGATATATTGTTGCCGACGAAACCACCGGACGAACCGGCAAACCGCGAGTCTGGGCAGGCGGCGACATTGTCACCGGCAGCGCAACCGTCATTTTAGCAATGGGCGCAGGACGCGCGGCGGCAAAAGATATTCATGAATTTCTTGAAAAAGTATAACGAGTCGGCAACCCCGCGCGGGTTTATTTGGCTTGGTCGGCTGAATGATCGCCGCTTTCTCTCATTGTCCCGAAAAAGAACGCGGCGAGAATCATCAAGCAAAGCGTCGCCGGAAGACGGTAACGTAACGACGAAACAAAAATCATGTGCAACAACGTTAAATACACCGCCGGAATGACGAAAATAAAGCTCTCGGCACGGAAACGTCGGCGGGCTTTCCAAAATCCGCAAGCCGCTCCGATAAACAACGGCGTGTTCGTCAGGAAAAGGATAAGCCGAACAAGCGGTTGAGAAAACGCCGGTTCGTTAGGAAAGACGTTCCAAAGCCGAAAGAATTTGACGACCGCTAATTCCATGGCTTTTTGCGGGTTTTGCCGTAGCCAATCCATCGACGCGTGTTTGATACGTTCATTAAGGCGGTATTCATAAGTTCCGCGTAAATCCGTCGAGGGATGTTCCCTTTCCAATCGGCGGAACGTCTCGACAAACCTCATGTCGCTCGCACCAGTCGCGTCGGGATTAAGACCGTCATAGAGACTCGGTCCGAATTGCAGAGTCGTCGGCACAAAGCGTCCCGTCGCGCGGTAGTTGCGAATCCACCAAGGCGACATGCACAAAACAAACAACGGAACGAAAACCGCAAAAAGGACGATTCCGCGAAACAACGGTGAAAACTCTTTCGGCGAAAGGGGTTTGACGCGAAAGCAAATCGCAAACGCGGTGTAACAAATTGTTAGAAACAACGCAAACAGCAACCAGCTCGGACGAAAATACACGGCGACGGCGGACAAGAGCGTAAAGAGAACCGCGTAAATCAGGAGTTTCCGAATTTTTTGCGTTTGAATCAGCGCGAGGAACGACGCGATTTGAGCAATCATCGTCAGACAAAACGGCGTTTCCGACAAAATCCAAACGCTGGAAATCACGGTACACGGCTCAAATGCCGCAAACAACGCCGCGAGAATTGCCACGCGAGGTCGGCGAAACACCTGCAACGCCACAAGCCCGACCGCCGCGGCAAGAAGCGAACCGATCAAAGCGTTCTCGATTCGCGCCGCCGCTACGCGGGTTGCGTCTTGCGATTCGGGGAATAGCAGAATCACCGGCGACAGCAACAACGGATAACCCGGCATTCGGAACACCTGCCACTCGTCAAACTGATACGGCTTGCCCCGCGCGACCGCTTCGGCAAGACGCCAATACGTAACGCTGTCCCCAAAATAAAACGGCGGCGAAGAACCGTTCGCATCGGCAAACCGTGTCTGCCAATACAGCGACGCACCCGCGCGAACGGCAAACGCGACAACAACAATCAAGAGCAAAACGCATACCAACCGAAAGCGGCGGTTTCCCGGTTGCGACGGCGGGACAGCGGCGGCGGATTCAGCGGACGTCATCTTTTTTCGTTCTTTCTTACCTGATAATCGTTCCTGTCGATTCGTGAATCGTTTCCGTTTCTCCGTTGATCATTTCCAAGACCTGTCGATGCAGCGGCTCGGTGGCGGCGGCGAGCGTTTTCGGAGAGTCAATATCAAACGCGCTGCCGTCGGGAGCGGTGAGAATCCCGCCCGCTTCACGAATCAGAATGGCGCCGGCGGCAACGTCCCAGCAATACGCCCCGTAACTGGTCATAACGTCAAATCTGCCGGCGGCAAGATACGCCATATTGATTGCGGTCGAACCGGTGCGTCGAATCGCTTGGGCGAAAGGAACGAGTTTCATAAACGCCAGCAAGTCGGGCGAATCGAAACGGCTCATTGTCGGAAAGCTGACTGTCGCGAGTGCGTCGGCAAGGCGGGGAACTTGGCTGACGTGAATCCGTTTGCCGTTGAGAAACGCTCCGTGTCCGGCGGCGGCGGTGAAACATTCCTCAATCATCGGGTTGTAGATTGTTCCGCAGAGCACGTCTTTCCCGCGCACCAACGCCACCGACGAAGCAAAAAGCGGAACGCCATGCACGAAATTCGTCGTTCCATCCAAAGGATCGACCATCCAACGGTACTCGGAGCTTTGCGTTGGTTCGGCGGTTGGTTCGCTTTCCTCGCCGAGAAAAGCGTGTTCGGGAAAAACGTTCTGCACGATTTCACGAATCGTTTCCTGCGACACGAAATCGGCTTCCGTCACCAAATCCGCGCGGCGTTTCTCGCGAACCCAGACGGAACCAAGTTTTTCCCGCAAAACCTGTCCGCCTTTTCTCGCGGCATATTCGCAAACTTTAAGATATTCAGTCGTCATGTTCATTTCAGTATTCAGTCGTTCAAGCCATATAAATCCGTACCGAGCAAGTTAATAGTTACAGTCAATCTTACCAAAAAATATTATTATTGCCACCCTTATTTATTGATTTCTCTTATTAGCCCGAATTGCTCCCCAACTGTGCGCCCTTATTCCCTTATTTTTCGTTTAATTTGGTTTGATAACCATCCATGACCTAAAACATAAGGGCGCGATTGGGAAACTTCTAACCAACAGTATTCCCACAAGTTTTGGCAATAGCGATTACGTAGTATAGTCGGGGAGATTATTGTTTAGTTATTTTGGTATTGCCTTTTTTTTGTTCATTTTTTATTATTTCCGGTATGGTTTTCAAATAGAATTAGGCGATTTACGCCTCACGGAGCGTTATTTTATAATAAACCTTTTCCTTAACCGATTCAATATCTCAAAATTGATGGATTATTTTACCACAAAGGCGAGGAAGACGCACAAAGATAATCTTTTTTTAAAAATCCTTTGTGCGACTTTTTCGCCTTTGTGGTTCATCATTTCATCGTTTGTGAAAAGGTGAATCGGTTAGCGAAAAGGTCTAATGCTGAAACAAGCGAGGCAACACTCTCCTCCGACCGCTGCCGGTCTGTCTATTCCCGTAGAAGAACAGTCGGCGAAGAATACGCTCTGCTCATTGTCGATTGGTCTCGGTTAAAGTAGAAGAATCACACGGAGTCTGCGGTGAAATCAGACCGATTCAATTTTTGCCGTGATGTTGTGATTAACTCATGTTACGCATAGCAGTGAACATTCAGGACACACCCGCGTCCGGATTTTTCTCTCGGACGCCGGCTCGCGGG
>JAIRYX010000384.1 GCA_031267635.1 Planctomycetaceae bacterium | reverse complement strand
GCAGTCGACTCGTTCGGGGAATCGGTCACATCGTTCGGGAAACCAATCGACTCGTTCGAGGGCTTTGCCGACTGCAAATGGGGCATTTGATAAATAAGGGTTGCGATGGTTAAGTCTTTCGGATAAGCAGTCGAATCGTTCGGATCACTGGTCCAATCTTTCGGGGAATCGGTCAAATCATTCGGGGAAGCGGTCGTATCATTCGGGCGCTTTGCCGACTGCTAATGGATCATTTGATAAATAAGGGTTGCGATGGTTAAGTCTTTCGGATAAGCGGTCAATGGAGACGTTCTCATTAAGATTGTTATCCGGCTGCTCGGCATTGTTATCCGGTTGCTTGGTATTGTTATCCGGTTGCTTGGTATTGTTATCCGGTTGCTTGGTATTGTTAGCCGGCTGCTTGGTATTGTTAGGCGGCTGCTTGGTATTGTTAGCCGGCTGCTTGGTATTGTTAGCCGGCTGCTTGGGGTGGATTTATTGGGCGGGGGCGGATGTATCGCTGTTGGTATTCTATCAATCAATCCCCCAAAACATGAAAGAAGCAGTAATGTTTTACCTTTTACTTGCTTCCAAGACTTGCCGCAAATGGCGTCCTGTCGCGTTATCCTCCAGGGCGGCGACTTGTTCGGGGGTTCCCTCGGCGAGAACGTAGCCGCCGCGTTCACCGCCTTCGGGTCCAAGATCAATCACCCAATCCGCTGTTTTCGCTACGTCGAGGTTGTGTTCAATCACAATGACCGTGTTGCCGAGTTCGACTAGTTCCGTCAACACTTCCAGCAATTGCTTCACGTCGTGCAGATGCAAGCCGGAGGTCGGTTCGTCCAAAACATAAAGCGTGTTGCCGGTTTCGACACGGGAGAGTTCTGCGGCAAGTTTAATCCGCTGCGCTTCGCCGCCGGAAAGCGTTGTGGACGACTGCCCCAGCGTTAAATAGCCAAGTCCGACGCGGTTGAGCGAATCTAAAATGCGGGCTATTGACGGAATATTTTCAAAAAACGCAATGGCTTCCGCCGCCGCCATTTCCAGCACGTCGGCAATAGATTTATCTTTATACCGCACATCAAGCGTTTGACGGTTGAAACGTTTACCATTACATTCGGGACAAACGGCGTACATGTCGGGAAGAAAGTGCATTTCAATTTTGCGAAGTCCTTGTCCCTGGCACGTTTCGCAACGTCCGCCCGCAACGTTAAAACTAAATCGTCCGAGTTTGTAACCGCGCCGTCTCGCATCTCGCGTTTGCGCGAACACTTTGCGGATTTCATCAAACACGCCGGTATAAGTTGCCGGATTACTTCGCGGAGAACGCCCAATCGGCGATTGATCAATGCGAATCAGTTTGTCAATTTTATTTGCCGCTTTGAGCCGTCGATACGGTCCCGGCTTTTCGCCGTAATAATGAGTTCCATTTTTAATGGCGTCTGATTGAGCGTCGCACGCGATATTTCCGTGATTGTTAGAAACGCCGCCGTACAAATATTGCATCATTGCGGGGACAAGCGTTTCATTCAACAGCGAACTTTTCCCCGAACCGCTTACGCCGGTAACGCAAATCAACGTGCCAAGCGGAAACGCAACCGTTGCGTTTTTGAGATTATGCAGCGTGCAGCCCTCCAAAGTCAACAGGCGACTTTTAAGGATTTTACGCCGCTTTTTCGGCACGGGAATAGAGTATCTGCCGCTTAAATAATTCCCGGTGAGCGATTGCGGATTTTTTTCCACATCGGCGGGCGTTCCCTCCGCGACAATCATTCCGCCTTGCCTGCCCGCACCGGGACCAAAGTCAATCAGCCAATCCGCCTCGCGCATAATCGCTTCGTCATGTTCCACGACCAGAACCGTATTGCCGCGTTGCTGCAAGTTCCGCATCGCAGCGATTAAGCGTTGATTATCTCGCGGATGCAAACCAATCGACGGTTCGTCTAACACATAACAAACGCCGACCAGCCCCGTTCCCAGACCGGACACAAGCTGCACTCGCTGCCGTTCGCCGCCGCTCAAAGTATCCGCCGCGCGGTCTAACGTCAAATAATCCAATCCGACACGATTGAGAAAATCAAGACGCAGTACGATTTGTTCAAGAATCGGAGTCGTGACAAGCCGTAACTCTTCGGGAAATTCCAGCGTTTTGAAAAATTGCAACGACTTTTCGGCTGTCATTGCGCAAATCTCATGAATGTGAAGTTTCGCAATCGTCACGCTGCTCGCCTCGCGACGCAAACGCGAACCGCGGCACGCGCGGCATTCCACCTTGCCGCGAAACGCCCGCCATTGATCGCGTTCTTTCTTGCTTTTCGCTGTTTGATATAACTCGTCGAGTAATTTTAATAAACCGGGAAAGGACGTTTGCGCCGTGTTTTGCGCTTGAATTTCTTCAGCATTTTTCTCTTGATTTTGCGTGCCGGAGTTTTCTTGTCGAGATTCGTTGTGATCGAGATTGTCGTGTGCGGGATTTTCATTTTCGTCAAAATCTTCGTCGTCTTCCTCGAAATCGCCCTGACTGAAAGCGTAAGCGTCGTGCTGTATTTCACCGTAAAAAAGCAATTCCCGCAACGCCGCGTCCATTTCTTCAATCGGCGTTTGCGAATAATCGCCGTGCCGCCGCCAGAAATTTTTGAGAACCGATTGATACAACTGCTGCGAAACCGGCGTGGACTGTTTGAACGCCGCGATTCCTCCTTGCGCAATCGACAATCGCGGATCGGGAACGACAAGGTCATAATCAAACGCTTCGATATGTCCCATACCCTGACAATCAAGACACGCGCCGTAAGGACTATTGAAACTAAACGTGCGCGGCTCAAGTTCGGCGTAACTGATTTTGCATTTGGGACAAGCGTATTGCGTACTGTAGAGCAAATCTTTCCAAACGCTGCGAGTCGTACCGTCGGGATTGGCGATTCGTTCTTTTTCGTAAGACGCGACGACCATTCCTTCGCCAAATTTCACCGCTAATTTGAGCGATTCCGCCATACGCGGACGGATTCCGTCGCGCAAAACGAGACGGTCGATCACCGCTTCAATAGTGTGCCGCCGATACGGTTCGAGCGTCGGCGGCTGTTCCGCGTCAACAATGACGCCGTCCACACGCGCACGGACGAATCCCGATTTGACAATTTTTCGGAACACTTCGGCATGTTGTCCGCGCCGTCCGCGAATCAACGGAGCAAGCAGAATGATCCGGCAATTTTCCGGCAGCGAGAGAATTTCCTCCAGAATTTGCTCCGGCGTTTGCTGACGGATTGCGCGTCCGCAATTCCAGCAGTGTGCGGTTCCCGCCCGCGAATACAATATCCGCAGATAATCGTAAACTTCGGTCATCGTCGCAACGGTACTTCGCGGATTGTTCGAGCCGCTTTTCTGATCAATCGCGATTGTCGGCTGTAAACCTTTGATATATTCCACGTCGGGGCGTTCAAGTTGATGCAGAAATTGCCGCGAATAAACCGACAAACTTTCGATATATTGCCGCCGTCCTTCCGCGTAAATCACGTCAAACACAAGCGAACTTTTTCCCGAACCGCTCGGACCGGTAATCACAACCAACTGATTTCGCGGAATGTCAAGCGTCACGCCCCGTAAATTGTGAACGCGGGCGTTTTCAATATGTAACGATTGCATGCTCTCTTGATAGTGTCTGGAATTTTACGATGCGTCCTGTTGATTCTCTCCAAGAATAACGCAAACTGCAATCTTACCACATCGCAAAAGAAAACACCAGAACCTATGATTTATTTGAGAGTAAAAATCTCCGTGAACGGTTGCGCGTGATTCAACTCAAATAACTGTTACTGTTCTTTTACGTTTTCTTCCTCTAAATGTTCTTCCTCGTGGTTGTGCGGATGTTCCTGGTTAGTGCGCCGACAGAGTTCCGTTTTAGCGAAAATCCACTCGACAAACATCAGATAAACCGTTGAAAGAAAACTTCCCGCAAACCCGCAAAGCAACCAGAAAAACGGCACATGAAAGAGCCGCTGAAGGTCAGTTCCCAGGCGAATGCCGTTATAAACAAGAGTGTAATCAGTGATAACAAGAAGCAAGCAGAAACCGCAAAACAAGCCGCTCCAGAATCCGCAGCATTGATAGCAAGTGATGATGCTAAAAAGGAATCCCGACCAAGTTCGCGGCGGCTTCTTCTCTGGAAATTGCGAGTTCCAGCGTTCTTCGTCATCGCGGACGTTTTTTTCAAGCCGTTCACGAAACGGCTGAAAGATTTTTCCGTCCACAAGAATCGCGGTCAACCCGACCGTCGCCATGCAAAATAAAAAAAAATCAAAAGCATACATAAAAGGTTACAAGGTTACAAACGTAAAGGTTAAAGGTTTGTAGGGGCAACGCTTGCCGCCGCCCAATTTTTGAAAACATTCTCTATGGTAAACATATTCCCAATTCAGGGCAACCGCAAGAGTTGCCCCTACAATAATTGGAGAATTTTACTTCGTCACCCAATAGGGAGTATTGGCGGGAGCGTCGAAATATTTTTGCAATTCCTCGTCGAGCGCGGCAAGAATCATTTGAAATCCGCCCGATTCCTGAACGGTCAAGATTTCTTCGCATCGACTGGCGGAGACTTTAATTCCAAGCCCTTCAAGAACTCGGTACGCTTTACGGAACACGATAAACATTTCCATCAGCGTGGTCGCGCCGGAGCCGTTAATAAGCAACATCACCTTTTCGCCCGCTTTGGCGGCAATCGCGTCGGCAAGTTTTTTGACCATCACTTCGGCGGTTTCATCGGCGGTCGCAATCGGCTGCGGACCGGTTCCGCCGCCTTCGCCGTGCTGTCCCATGCCGATTTCCATTTGATCGTCCGGCAACGTCGAAATGTATTCCCCCGACTGCGGATGCGTCGCGGTTTTCATCGTGACGGCTAACGTTGCAATTCGCTGATTGAAACGCTCGGCGACCGCAAGCGTTTCGTCCAAACTCAACCCCGCTTCCGCCGCCGCGCCGACCACTTTAATCAAAGGAATACAGCCGCCCAATCCGCGACGGTCTTCAATCGGAGCTTTCGCGCCGGGCGCGATGTCGTCGTAAGTCAGGACGGTTTTGACATTGATTCCTTCTTTTTTTGCCATTTCCAATGCCATGTTTCCGTTCATCACGTCGCCGGCATGGTTGAGAAGTACCAGCAAAATTCCGCTGTGATCTTTCAGCAACCGCAATGCCTCCAGAACTTTCGGCGCGCCCGGTGCGGCAAAAATGTCGCCGACTACCGAAGCGTCAAGCATTCCCTCGCCAACATAACCGCTCAACGCCGGTTCGTGTCCCGCGCCGCCAAGCGTAACAACCGCCACTTTGTCTTTCGATTTCGGGTTCGCCCGCATTACAATTTTCCCGGAAACCAGCTTCACTTTCTGCGAGTAAGCCAATGTGTAGCCCTCTAACAATTCAAGAGTCAGGTTTTGCGGGTCGTTGAGAAATTTTTTCATCGTCATAGCATTTTCTCCATTTTTAAGTTGTGACACTTCCAAAATCCATCACAGATTAAAATGTATGATACCAGATTTATTTGTCCTAGTACAGACGTAAGATGAAATTCTTGGAAAAGAAGAATAAAATTTGCAGGAATTTTGCTTCATTTCCAAGTCCTTTGCTCCCAATGCTTTGAGGCGATTTTCAGGAAAATCCACCGTCCCTAAAATCCCTAAAACCCTAAAAATCCCTTACTTCAACGGAAGTTCCGTTCCCAAGAACGAGAGTTCCGCAGGCAAGAACGAAGGTTCCGTTCCCAAGAACGGAAGTTCCGTTCCCAAGAACGGAAGTTCCGTTCCCAAGAACGAGAGTTCCGTTCCCAAGAACGAAAGTTCCGCAGACAAGAACGAAAGTTCCGTTCCCAAGAACGAAAGTTCCGTTCCCAAGAACGAGAGTTTCGTTCCCAAGAACGAAAGTTGCGTTGGGGGAAAGAATTTTCAGGGCTGTAGGGATTTTAAGGACGGTAAAATTCTCCGAAAATCGCTTCAAAGCATTGAAAACAAAGGATTTAGGTAACAGAGTGCAATTTCTGGAAATTTGTTCTTCTTTTCCAAGAATTTTATCCTGTCCTCAAAACCCGAAAAGTCCCTCGAGTCGTTCAAATTCCTTGTGAATGAAAATCGAATTTTCAATCGCGAGGAAGATTCCTTAGCGGCTGAGGTTGTTTTGCGAGGAAAACTCGGCGGAAACGAGGTGAACGTCTTCATTGTTCCAACATTTGAAAATACAACCCCGGCGTCCGCGATTGCGGCAACAACCCCAGCAAATGAGCATAAACGCAATTGATTTGCAAGAGCAGTTGAAACGTTACGGCGAGTCGGGGGCTTTCAAGAGTGGTCGAGGCGTGCAATTTTCAGCCGTGAGAAGTAAGTTTGAGAATCTTTACCATGCCAGATTTTTACGCAACGGGTTAAGTATCGGCGTGTCGAGCTGACGAATCAATTCCAAATCGTGCGCTGACCAATTTTTCGGCAACACGACGGTTAGTTCCGCAAATAAATCGCCCGCGTTGCCGGAATTTTTTGGGATTCCGCATCCTTTGAGCCGTAACTTTGTATCATTGCCGGAACCGGCGGGAATGGTAACGTTGACGGCGCCTTTTGGCGTCGGAACTTCTATCTTTGCGCCAATCGCCGCCTCCTGAAGCGTAACCGGTACTTGCACATAGAGTTGTTCGCCGCGACGTTCAAAACTCGGATGCGTCGCAACATGAACTGTCAAAATCAAGTCGCCCGCTTTTCCGCCGGACGTTGGAGACGGATTTCCTTGTTCTCTCAGTCGGATTTTTTTTCCGTCGCTGATTCCCGCCGGAATTTTTATCGTCAAACGCTCTGCCTCGCCGCCTCGCTGCTGAATGCTGATTTCATAATCGCCGCCTAGAATTGCCGTGTTAAACGGAACGGTGATTTCGTGTTCAATGTTTTCTCCCTGCGTTTGCCGCCGACGTTGTTGCCGTTTGCCTGTTGCTCCAAAGCCGCCCGCTCCAAATGACGCCGCTCCTTCCGTCGCACCGCCAAACATTCCGAAAATATCGTTCAAGTCGAACTCTTGACTGTCCGCTTGGGCGTTTCCCCGAAAGCCGCCGAAAGGGTTTCTTTGCCCTTGCGTGCCGCCCCAGTGAAAACCGCCCGCGTTTGCCATTTGTTCAAAACCGGGACCGAACTGGTCGTATTGTTTCCGCTTTTCCGCGTCGCTTAATACGTCGTACGCTTCCTGCAGTTTTTGAAACTTTTCTTTGGCTTTCGGATCGTCGGGATTGAGATCGGGATGATATTTGCGTGCCAATTTCCGATACGCCTTCTTAATCTCCTCCGCCGTCGCGTTTTTGCTGACCTCTAATGTTTTGTAAAAATCGTCTGACATTTTGGGGTTCATTCGACCGGTTCATACTTTATTCGTTAGCGTTTTTAAAAGCGGACAAACTGCTGCAATAAAAGGAGTCAGAATGTCCACCGAAGATATATTATATCACATGCTTGGAGTTTGTGGATACCGGTTAAACGCAAGGGACGAACTTGTCGGATGAACCAATCTTTTTGACAGATTATCCTAGTACAAAGTCGCGCAATTTCACTTGACCTTTTTCATATCAAGGGAAATTGAGAAACTTCGTACTAGAGTCCCTCATGTTTCTTTTGTCGGGAGAACCCCTTTAAGACTTGCCGTTTTGTTCATTTAGCACGGATTCTTCCCTCGCAAAATAAAGCCGCTCAAAAAGACAAAAGAAAACGTCAAAACAATCAGGGAAATAAAAAATGGGGCAGAGGCGAACATGCGTTTTTCCGTTTTCTGGATAATTTTTGTTTCTTCAAGCTGCATCCCTTTGACTTCTGGAACCGGCGTTCGGGACTGTAAAACTTGATTCAACGCCGCTTGATATTGTTCCAGCGGTACGCTTGCGGACGTGTGCTGACCGAGAAATGCGTGAAGTTTCGCGTTACCGCATGTCTCCGCCGAACATCCGGCTCCATGCTTTTCTACCATTTCAACGTGCAAATCGGCAAGATTCTTGATCACGTCTTCCGACGGACGCCACATTCCTTTGCGGATCGTTTCCAGCATCACCGCCGTCAAATCTTGTAAAGCGTAAGGACTTTTTTCCTCAAAATACGCTTTCATGTCGAGCTGATGTTTGTCCTCAATATACACTTTGTACGTTTCTTCCCAAAGCGATTCGTCAATAGTTTCCGGCTGAATGAAATTCCAACCCTGCATATTGCGAACCGGTTCGACAATCGCCGCCGCGCCGCCCGCTCCCTCTTTTTGCAATCCGCGAATATATTTGGGATTCCACATCGTTGTCCGTGCTTCTTCCCGAATCGCTTCAACCGCTGTTGCCGCCCGCGGTCTTGCACCGTTTCGTAAATCACTGAACCAGATTCCCGGATCTTTTCCTGTTTTTTCACGCACCGCAAGCGCGAGCGTATTAAATTCGTAAACATGATCAAGACTCAGCGGTCCCCATGTGTTTGAGGAACGCGACATAATCATTAAATCCGTTCCCTGAAGTTGCGATTCCAATAACCCTTTGACCGGCACACCCCAAATTTTTCCGCTACGGTACATGCCGTTCATATTTTGAATATAACGTTCAGCGACTCGCGCGGAACTATCGGTTTCGCTTCGGGAAATTGTCCCCATAATCCCTGTTCCATAATTGCCGGACGGCGATCCGAAAATTCGCGCCGTCGAATACTCTCGCGCTTGAGCGGCGGATAATCCTTCTTTCTTGAAAGTCTGTTCCGTTTCAAACGAGTGTTGTTTTACAAAATTCGGAAATTTTTCATCGGGCAGTTCCGACACTTTAATCACCGCTTTATCAAGCAATTCAATCCGCGAAATCGCGGCGTCGCGGAATTGACCGGAAGTTTGTGCGACAATATCGATTCGCGGTCGTCCCAGTTCTTCCGACGGAATCACTTCCACATCGTAAACAGTCCCGCGCGAATCGCGCCGCGGCTTGAGTCCCATCAAATATAACGCTTGCGCCAGAACAACGCCGCGCGTTCGGATGTACTCTCCGCCCCAAAATGTACAAGCAATCCGGCGAGGATATTCGCCGTTATGATTGACTTTGTAATCCTCAATAATCTGATCGGTCAGCTTTTGAGCAATTTTGTAGGATTCCGGAGTCGGCGTTTGCTCGACATTGATTGACGCCATATTTCGACCGGTCGGAACCGCGTCAGGATTGATAATCGGATCGCCGCCGGAAGACGGTTTCACATAACCGCCGCCGAGCGACGTTATTATACTGTCGAGTTCGGCGGGAATCGAATTTTTAAGATTATCGGCATGATGTTCCACTGCTTCAAAAAATGCCGACGGTTTATCTTCCGGCTCTTCTGTTTTTGTATCAGACTCGACGGGATTCATTCCCATCATCTCCATCATTTCTTTCATCGCCGGCATGTCCGCCGACATGTTCGCCGGCGGCATTCCGCCTCGCGGAACATCAACCGGATGACCGCTGCTCTTCGGCATTCCTTCTCGCGGAATATTCATGGGATGACCACCACTGTTTTTCGACATTTCTTCTCGCGGGATATTCATCGGATGACCGCTCTTTTTATTTTCGCTCTCATCGTTCTTCTCCGCAGTTTTTTCTTTCGTATCATTTTCATCTTTCGGCTTGATTCCTTGTTTCTCGTCGTCGGGATTTTTTTCTTCCGTTTTCTCTTCCGGTTTTATTGTTGCTATCATCTCTTTAGTGATGTGTCCCGTGAGAACTTCCGAAACGAACCATTTGACGGCGTCGGCTTTTCCTTCCGGCATATCGTTGGCTTTTTCAGAATACTTTTCCGTAAGTTTTTCTCGCACCGCATCAATTCGTTCCAATCCCATATCGCCCAACATCGCAACAACGGTATCTTGAATTTGTTGATCCGTCCAATTCCGTCCGATAACATGTAATCCTTCTGTTATATCCGCGTATTGAATCGCTTCAAGATATTCTTCCAACATTTCCAATTTGTCTTCCGGCAACAAAAAGCCGTCGTTTTCCGCTTCCTGCGGCTTGACCTTGTAACCGATTTCTTTATAAAGGTCGTTGGTTTTAACAAGTTCCGTAATGGTTTTGAGAATTTCGTTTTTCAGCGAGTCTCCTTCAACCGTATCATATTCGTGAAGTTTATCTTTCAGCACGTCGAGATCGCCGTACAATTCCGATTTTGTAAACGGCGGCGTTAAATGCGTAACAATAACCGCGCTGGAACGTCGTTTCGCAACCATCGCCTCGCCGATATTGTTAATGATATACGGATAAATATGCGGCAAGTCGCCAATAAGAATCGTGGGCCAACATTCATCGCTGAGTACCGCCGATTTTCCTTTCGTAAATTCAAGCGAACCATGCGTGCCGAAGTGCATAATCGCATCCGCTCGAAAACCATGCCGTACCCAAAGATATGCGCCAAGATAAAAATGCGGCGGAGCTTGATTCGTTCCATGCACGGCAGTCATCGCGTCCGATTTTTGTTCTTCCGTCGCGTCTGTTTCATCGGTTTCATTAATGATCGCGGTGGAAGGTTGCGGCATGAGAACAATATTTCCCAGTTTAATTCGCGTGACTAAAAGATATGGTTTATCCTCTTTTTGAACCGTCATTTGCTTGCCGGGAATATTACCCCAAAGTTTAACAATCGCGTCGCGGTTGGATTGCGGAACGCTTGATTCAAGCCACTTCGCATAATCTTCCGCCGAGACAAATTCAGGATGTCCTGCGTCAACAAATTCTTCCATACTTCCAACCGCCCATTGTCCGATAGTTCGTCCCTGTTCTTGAATCAAATCGCTGAGTTCTTTCGACGATTCGGGAAACTGTTCGCCGAAATCATATCCTTCCGTTTTCATTTGACAAAGCGTATTGTAAAGCGAATCAATCGTTTCCATGCCGGACGCGGTCAGCGCGGAATGTCCCGGCGCTTTGTAATAAACGATAACGATTTTCTTTTCCGCGTTGGGCTTTCGTTTGAGCGCAATCCATTTTTCAATACGCCGTGTTATCATGTCAATTCGTTCTGGAATCGGCGTGCGAAGCACCATGCCGTCTTCATTGGTTTCCATTGCCGCGACTGCCGTCGGTTCAATGATTCCGTCAAGTTCCGACATAACAATTGACTGACTCATATAACCGCCCGACATTGCCGTTGGTTCTTTAAGCCAATCGTTTTTCTGCCCCATGATATTAATCGCATTGAGACAAGGAATATTCAAACGGTTTAACAGTTTGACCGCCTCATCGTTAGCTGCCATGCGTCCATGAGAAAAGCCAATCGCCGCGTCGGGATGACACTCTTCAAGCATTTTGATCGTTCCGAATCCCATGATACAATACACCCGCATTCCTTTTTCGGCGAGTTTTTTGACGATTTCATCAATCGGTTTTCGTTCCAGCTTGTCGTAAGCGTTGAGAAAAGGACCGAGCAACGCGACACGCGGCGTGTCTTTGGAAACATTCGGGTAACGTTCATCCAAATATTTTTCGTACTCTTCAAGCGTTTCGTAGAGCTTACTATCAAGATGAAAATAACCGCGTTTAGGTTTTTTAACGACGTCCGGTACGGTAACACGATGCCCTTTCAGTTCACTCGCAATATATTTGTACATTGCGCGAATATTTTCAACGTCTCCTTCGCCGAGATATTCTCCGATTTTCTTTTGAATTTCTTCCGGCAAGTTATTCATTGCCTTTGTTGATTGTTTTGTCGATGCACCGACATAAACCGCCGTCCCTTTTGTTTTGGCGCGTTCAATATTCGCGATTTCTTCATCTTTGGGCTGCCATCCCATTCCCCAGAGAAAAAGAATGTCGTAATTCTCAAGCGGCGCCGTCGCCACTCTATCTTGCGGAATCCGATGAACAGAATAAACCGTTCCTTCCGCGGCTTCTTTATAAGTCAACCATCCCGCGTCGCCCGGTGTTGCCATAACGACTCCGATACGTATCGGACAGAGAAGGTATTGATAAACTGTATATGCTCCCCACGCAAAACCGGTGAGTAAAACAACAGTTAAAACGAATGATAAAAATTTTTTCTTCATTTTGATAATTCCTAAATGGTAAGTGTTGACGTGCTTTTATTTTTTATTAACATTTTGATTTTTATTGATGTACTCTTTTTTCAGTTGGGGCAACATTACGCTTGTTTATGTGAAATTTTACTTTATTTGTTTTTAACGGCGAATAACGAGAAACAAGCGTACCTGCAAGGAAACAGGATTTTAAAAGACCTTTAAATCCTTGTAAAGCAATTTCGCCTGCTCCTTTAACTCCCACAGCGGGGTAACCAATTGCATAGTATTGTACACCGTCGCCGTGCTATTGGCAAGCACCAAACCGGGTATTGCCGCCTTCGCCGAATCCAACGCTTCCGCGTAATTTCTACGCGCAAGATGTATTCCGGCGTTATATCGGAAGTTCCCTTTTATGCTGATAGATTTTTCGTTTTGTGCTTGAAATAAAGTTTTTTTTGCGAAAAGTGTACTCAGTAATCGGATTGAGGCGTTCTCATCGGAAATTTCTTACTCGAACAAGATGAAACCTATTTCCATAACAGAAAATCCGATGTACATTGAAAAGTCTATCCATATTGATAAAAAAGGTACCGTTCACACATACTATTTTTTGCGTCAATCCCGTCGTGAAGGTCAAAAAATTATCAAAACGACAATTCTCAATATCACCAACTGGGGCGAAAAAAATTACGAAGCGTTTGCAGATAATTTGAATGCTAATTCAGTAATATTTGTCGTTGCCATAATGTTTTGTTTTCTGTTTTGTTTTTCTAAAAATATGAAAAAATTTTTGATTTTTTATTGCTTTTACATTCTGATTCAACGATAATAAAAAAGAAGGGAGACATAAAATGCTTGTTTGGCTTTGGGTTATAATAATGGCGGCGATTTTTGTGATTGGAGCTATTGGAGATATTATCTTAAATGGCAACAAACCGATACAAAAACTTCCTGAAAACGACGACTACCCCTCTTGGATGTAACTTTCACCCCGCAATAAGCGGGGTTTTTTGTTTCTTGCTCTCTCTCATTCAATTCTCTTTTATCCTCTATCCACCATTTTTCGAGCTACCGTTTCGTCGATTCCGAAGAAATTAACAAGCATGATTACCGCTTGCTCACTTGTCAATTCTCCGCTTGCGATTCTAGTAATAATGTCCACTGCCGCCGTAACTTGTGCCCCCGTTCAATGCCGACGCTTCCGTCATAACTTCACCATTATTATTACTTGATGGCGGCTATTGTTTAACAACAAGTTTAAGTGTTGACGAGCTTGCCAAGGAATCTGTTCATGTACGTTACACGGACTTGGCAATGGTCGAGAATGCGTTTCGGACTTGCAAGACCAGTCAATTGGAATTGCGACCTGTTTATGTGCGAAAACAAGATCGAACGCGCGGGCATGTTTTCGTCGTGATGCTATCGTACTTGTTAATACAAAAATTGCGGGAATATTGGAACACGTTGGACATGACGGTTGAGGAGGGAATTGATTTATTGGCTTGGGCAACTGAATCGTTATGTTGTTTTTTCATAAGACTTGCCAGAATGAGATTTTGCCGTAAAATTTATGTTTACTCCTGTCTCGGCGGGAAATGCAAGACTCGGTTTTTCTTAAAAAACAATCATGACGAAACATATTTTTATTACAGGCGGCGTTGTTAGTTCGCTCGGTAAGGGACTGACCAGCGCATCTCTCGGTATGTTGCTCGAAAGTCACGGGCTTTCGGTGCGAATGCAAAAACTCGACCCGTATTTGAACGTTGATCCCGGTACGATGAGTCCGTATCAGCACGGCGAGGTGTATGTGTTGGACGATGGAAGCGAAACCGATCTTGATTTGGGACATTATGAGCGTTTTACTAACGGTCCGCTCACGAAAAACAGCAGTTGGACAACCGGACGCATCTATCTAAACGTGATTGAGCGGGAACGGCGAGGTGAATACCAGGGAAAAACTGTACAGGTCGTGCCGCATGTGACGAATGAAATCAAACGAGCAATTCGGTCACTTGAAGCGGATGATGTGGACATGGTCATTACGGAAATCGGCGGTACAGTCGGCGATATTGAGGGATTGCCGTTCCTCGAAGCGATCCGTCAATTTTCACTTGACGTCGGTAAAGAAAACTGTGTTTATGTTCATCTGACGCTGATTCCGTTTCTTAAAGCGGCGCGAGAACTGAAAACGAAACCGACGCAACACTCGGTCGGTCAGCTTCGGGAAATCGGGATTCAGCCGGATTTTCTTGTCTGCCGCACGGAACAACCGGTCAGCCGCGACGAAATCGAGAAAATTGCGTTGTTTTGCAATGTGCCGGGAACTAACGTTATTGAGGAACGCGATTGCGAACTCTCGATTTACGAGGTGCCGATTTCGCTTGCGGATCACGGTTTGGATCGGCTGATTTTGGATCGACTGCATTTGAAAGGAAAGTCGGAGCCGGATTTGTCGCAGTGGTACGATATTTTGCAGCGTCTGAAAACACCGGAACGTCAGGTAACAATCGCGGTGGTCGGCAAGTACGCGACGCACAAAGACGCTTACAAGTCGATTTACGAATCGCTTGATCATGCAGGAATCAGCAATCGTGCGAAGATTCGTATAGAACGGATTCCCAGCGATACGCTTGATCGAAAAGAAGTTCAGGAAAAAATTAAATCGGCGGACGGTATTTTGATTCCCGGCGGATTCGGAGAACGCGGAGTGGAAGGAAAAATTAACGCGATACGAATTGCTCGCGAAAACAACATTCCGTTTTTGGGAATTTGTCTCGGAATGCAATGCGCGGTGATTGAATACGCAAGAAATGTCGCGGGACTTGACGACGCGAATTCAACGGAATTTGACGCGGAAACGCCGTATCCGGTCATTTCGCTTTTAGCGGAACAACATGCCGTAAAGAATCTCGGCGGTACAATGCGGCTTGGATCACAACCGACGATTCTTGATGAAAACTCTCATGCCGCCCAATGGTACGGCAAGCGGGAAATTTCGGAACGTCACCGGCATCGATATGAGTTCAACGCGGATTATCGGGAACGTTTGACTGCCGCCGGATTGATGGTTGCCGGAACAAGTCCCGATAATCGGCTTGTTGAGATCGTTGAAATTCCGCAACATTTATGGTTTGTTGCCGTGCAATATCACCCGGAATTTAAGTCGCAACCGACAAAACCGCATCCTCTGTTTAACGGATTTATCGCCGCCGCTGTGCAAAAAGTACAACAACAGGCAGCGAATCATGTGTAAACGTTTTTGGAAATTTGTCTTTCATACGATTTTGAACAAAAAACTTTTTTCAAAAACTTTTCAGATTTATCTTGACGATTCTGAATCTAGGATTATACTAAATTTCAAAAGAAAGATTTTTTAGCCAAAAATCACAGTGACTTTGGGCTAAAATGTTCAAAAATTCCTTAAAAAAGCGGAGATTTAAAAATGCTAAAACTCGATTTAGACACAATCAGTTCATTTTCAAGCCCAAATTTGGGCATGTCACAAAATCAGACAAGTTCGCACGGGGGGGGGGGGTAGAATTTATCGATTATATAAACATCAAAAGCAGAGACAGCGGCATTGTTTCTGTCCGTTCTTGCCGTGTTGTCCGTATTATCCGGCTTGGCTTTACCCTGGTCGAACTTCTCGTTGTAATTGCGATCATTGGAATTTTGATTGCACTTCTGTTGCCAGCCGTTCAAGCCGCGCGCGAAGCGGCTCGACGGATGCAGTGCAGCAACAACATGAAGCAAATCGCGTTGGCAATGCACAACTATCACGACGCGAACAATCGGTTACCGCATTGCGACGGCGGTAGCGATACGTCAGTCGGAGGACGCGGAACAGCCGGTTGGAATTGGACTCCGAGAATGATGCCGTTTATTGAAGGACAAGCAACATTTTCACAAATCAACTGGGCAAAAGTTCCTTACGATCGCCCATCGTCCTGGACAGGAACAAATCACGATCAAATGATGAAAGATGATTCTATCCAATGTAATTACAAAATAATACGGACGATTTATTCCGGTTTCCTTTGTCCTTCTGATTCTCTTTCTCAAGAGTGTACGGGAGAAGAAGGATGGAGCGTTTCCGGCGGTATTCAAGCCAATAATAACTGGACGCTTTCTCAATGCGATTACGCGGCAAATATTGGTGATTATCGAAATTCTACCGGACTTGGTTGGGGAACATCCGGCAATCAAACAGTGGAAGGACACACGGGCGCGGGAAATAACTTAACAAAACCGCGCGGTGTGATTGGTGTTTGCGGATGGGCAGCGTCTTTCGGGGAAATCTCGGACGGGCTTTCCAATACCTATCTTCTTGGGGAATGTATCGGAACATTGAGTCATTGGCAAAATTGGGGTTCACAATGTTTTGCTCCCACCGCACATCCAATCAACTCACGGAATAAATGGCTGATTGAAAAACTTCCTAACAGCGCCGGGTCGACAACAATTGACAGTTTGTTAGCATGGGATTGGAATCTTGGTTTTCGGAGTATGCATACAGGCGGAGCCAATTTTGTCATGTGCGACGGTTCTGTCCATTTCATTTCAGAAACAGTTGATGGTATGGCATATCGCGCCGCAGCGTCGCGTATGGGGAACGAATCGCAATCGCCATTATAAACACAAAGTGCAAAGTAGATGCTCCTCACACTTGAAAATCTGACTTTTAAGACAGTGTTGATCGTTCATCACGTCCCTTTTGTCCCTAATGTCCCTTTTTTGATGAAAACCGAATTTCCAAGTAGGAGTGGCAATGCAAATCATAAAACTAAAATTTTACAGAAAGAACTTATAAATGAAACGATCTTTAATTTTAATTTTTTCGTTATGTTTAACAACTTCATTCTTCGTTTCCGGTTGCAGCGATAAACCGGTGTTAGGAAAAATTGAAGGCACTGTAACTTACGACGGTAAACCGTTGGAAAAAGGGACAATCATTTTTGCCGTTCCAGGAACACGGGAAGCGACCGGAGTGATTGAAAACGGCAAGATTATCAATGTAGCGACATTTAATGACGGCGACGGCGTACCGATTGGCGAAGCGTCGGTTGCGATTATCGCGTTGAAAGAAGTAAAAAGCTTGCCTGCACCCAAAACATCAACACTGGAATCAGAGACTTCGCCCGGTCAAAGCATTGCGACTGCCGGAATGAGCGGACAAGAATTTTCGATTCCTGTCAAATACGTCAACCCTGAAACAAGCGGATTAAAAGCAACGATTCAAAAAGGCGTGAATCAAATCCAATTCGATTTAAAAAAATGATTTTTTTTGTATATTCCTCACATTTTGACTTTCGGTTTTCATGAAAAAAGGGACGCTAAAGACAAGAGGGACTTTGGAGACAGATAAACGTTGCCTTAAAAACCGAGTGTTCAAGTGTGAGAAGTATATCTATTCGCAATATAGTAAATTAGAGAAAACGCCTATTGGGAACTTCTAAAAACCCCACTTTCAACAAATCCTACTATTGAAAAATAAGGACTTGCTGATATTGGGAAGAGGTTTTTAGAAGTTCCCTATTGTTTTGTTGATTCTTTGCGCAAAATTGACATGACAACGCCAATTGTCATAATGAGAACAATGATTCCGAGCGAAATCCACGTCATCAAATCTTCAATACGGTGTGTTTTGATCAGATGAGAAAACATCATTTTCGCCCCGACATACAATAGAATGACAACCAAGCTGATTTTGAGATAACGGAATTTTTGAATCATCGCCGCAAGTGCAAAGTAAAGCGAACGTAAACCGAGAATCGCAAAGATGTTCGATGTAAAAACAAGAAACGGATCGTCTGTGATACCGAAAATCGCAGGAATCGAATCGATCGCAAATACCACGTCGCTGCTTTCAACCACCAAAAGCACGAGAAAGAGCGGCGTGAAAAAAAGTTTTTTGTCGATTTTTACAAAAAAATGTTCATGATGAAAATCTGAAGCGACTGGAAAAAAACGTTTGATAAGCCGCACGAACGGATTTTTTTCAGGATGTACCGCTTCATGTTTACTGAAAAGCATTTTGATTGCCGTCACCAATAAAAGTCCGCCGAAAACATAGATCAACCATTCCCATTGATGCAACGCCGCCGAGCCGAGACCAATCATCATGCCGCGCATTACCAGTGCGCCTAAAATTCCCCAGAACAAAACGCGATGTTGATAAATCGCCGGAACGCCGAAATACGCGAAAACCAATCCGATAACAAAAATATTGTCGAGACTGAGCGATTTTTCAACCAAATATCCGGTGAAAAATTTAACCGCCGCCTGTGCGCCGCTTAAATTTGTATGAGTATCACCTGCCGCCGCAACATGATGTCCGATACCCAACAAATGATGTTCGTACATAAAATAAATGCCGACATTGAATATCAACGCAGCAGTAATCCAAACCACCGTCCACCGCAACGCCTCGCCGATACCGATCACATGCGACTTACGGTTAAACACACCGAGATCAAGAGCAAGAAACACAAAAACAAGCACCAAAAAACCAATCCAAAGCCAAATGACAGACATTTTTTCTTTCGTGGGTTGAATGTTGAGAAGGGAAAATTCATATTATTCTACCATTGATTTTTGCTTTGGCAATAATACTAGAAGCGGCTGATGAGTAGATATTTGGGAATTGTAAGAAGTAACTATATCAGTTGTCCAAGCCCAAGGGAACTTCTAAAAACATTCTCTTTTTGCTGTACCATTTTCGCAAACATCGTATTTTACGAAATTGTGTTTTTGGAAATGCAGGTTTTTAGAAGTTGCCCCAAATAAATCCGCACGGCAACTGGGTAACTACAGTCAATTTTGCCGAAAGATTTTGCTATTGCCGCCCTTATTTATCAAACTTCCATTAGTAGCCCGAATTGCACTTAATTATGCGTCCTTATGCCCTTATTTTTCGCTTAATTTTTGGTAACGTAGCTTTTCGGTCGCCCCGCCAAAAATATAAAACTACTTTAAATTGATGTGTTCTCACAAAGGCACGGAGACACAAAGGAGTTATTTTTTAGAATCCCTCGGTGTTCTTGGCGCCTTTGTGAAAAACAAATTTTAAAATGTGATAAACAGAAATCCGCACGAGGCAACTGAATAGTTACTTGATAACAATCCATCCTCTAAAAATAAGAGCATAAGGGCGAGTTTTGGGGCAAAGACGATTTAATTCGTCAATAATTTTGATAAAATACTTTAGCGTATTTTTGAGAAAGTGCAGTTATTATGATTTCATCATAAAACTACAAAAAGGCAATCAACTGGCGTTTTGGGATTCCGTTCGTTTTATCTTTTCGTTTTTGCAGAACGGATATTTTTTCCTTTTTTCGGACCAAGCAGTGCTTCGGCGTATTCGGCGATTTGTTCGGGTGTTTCAAAATATTTGTCGTAAACCCATCGGTCTTCGTATTCGCATTTGTTGGTTTTGTATGTGCGGCAGATGTCTGGTCGTGTTTCGTAAATTCCGCATAAATTATTATTTTGCAAAAACTTACACTTGGAATAAACTAACAAATACCACTCGCCGTCATCGACAAATACCGTCGCGTTTTCATGCAATAAATACCATCGCATGAAATCAAATTCCCGCCATCCTTCCGGCGTATCAATCGGCAACGCAAAATATCGGCAACATTTCGCGGAACAGTATTCGCAAAGATTCGCGTTTTTAGATAACTCTTCTCGACTCGGTTTTCTTCGCATCATTTTATTTCTGACAATGTTTCAAGGATTTTACAAATGAATTTTATGAAATTATTTTCGTCTTGTCAAACAGGAAGAAAAAATATTGCGAGCGGTTACTCAAATATCAACATCGTTGCGACAAGAAGCAGTTGGTTGTAGCGGCAGATCGCCAAATTTGTAAAATCAAAGCAAAACCCAACACCAAAACTAAAAAATGTAGCCAACAAATCAAAAAACAAAAATTGATGTAAATACTAAAATATCAATAACTTATAACGGAAACTCTTGTTTGATTGAAAAGAAACTTCCGTTTGAACGTGAATGAGTGGACGCAGACATTCTTTCACTTGATGGACCAACTCAAACCTACGTTGCGAACCGCTCATGTTTTTCGGCATGAATGAACAATTGTTTGAAGCCGGAATCAGTATGTTCCAGTCAACCTCAACGCCGAACAAGAGAAAGAAAAAAATCATGCAAGACGAACAATCGGAAACAACATCAAACGCACCTCGTGCAATCCTCCTACGCGCTAAACGACTCGCTATACCTCGCCAAAACGTTGAATGCGACTTCAATTGATTGAGGAATAGTTCAACGCCGCCGAGAGATTTTCCTTGAACGATTTCCGGCGGTTTATGAGGCGATAAATCCGAAGACGGTTTTGCGATGGCAGGATTGGCAAGGTTCTCTGC
>JAIRYX010000382.1 GCA_031267635.1 Planctomycetaceae bacterium | reverse complement strand
TTATTAGACCTTTTCTCTAACCCTATCAATAGACCGAACACTATTCAAAAAACAGTTATTTTGTATTCACCTGTTTTGCCTAAACAACCTGATATGAAGTTAGAGAAAAGGTCTATTTTGTAACTATTCAAAGCGACTGACCAGTTACGAAGTTTTTGCAAAAAAACAGCGTTGTTAGAACGCTTAATGCTTTAACAACGCCATTTAATGAAGATTGTATGAGAAACCGCTCATTCATCTTTATCAATACATTTCAGGATTCGGCATAGCGGGAGTTTTTTCCTCTTTTGGAATTTCCGCCACTAGCGCTTCGCTTGTGAGTAATAAGCTGGAAACGCTTGCCGCGTTTTGCAACGCACTGCGGGTGACTTTGGTGGGATCGACAACGCCCGCTTTGACGAGGTCTTCAAATGTATCGGTTGCCGCATTGTAACCAAAATTCCCTTTGCCGTCTGCCACTTTTTCACAAACGATACCGCCGTCTTTTCCGGCGTTGACCGCAATTTGAATCAACGGATAGCGTACCGCTTTGAGAATGATGTTGTATCCAGTCGCTTCATCAGTGGTCAGACTTTCGGGAACAGTACATGCTTTCGCGGCACGAACAAACGCTACTCCGCCACCGGGCAAAATACCTTCTTCCACCGCCGCGCGGGTTGCATGAAGTGCGTCTTCCACGCGGGCTTTTTTCTCTTTCATTTCACTTTCGGTTGCCGCACCGACATTCACTTTCGCCACGCCGCCGGAAAGTTTGGCAAGCCGTTCTTCCAATTTTTCACGGTCATAATCGCTGGTAACAACGTCAATTTCACGTCGCAATTGATCAATACGTCCTTTAATTTCCTCATTTTTGCCCGCGCCTTCAATGAGAGTCGTATTGTCTTTGTCGATCACGATTCGTTTCGCGCGTCCCAAATCGGTCAATTCCATGCCTTCGAGTTTGCGTCCCAAACTTTCAAACAGAACTTCACCACCGGTCAAAATGCCGATGTCTTCCAAAATCGCTTTGCG
Organism: Planctomycetaceae bacterium; assembly: GCA_031267635.1. Classification (GTDB taxonomy): domain Bacteria; phylum Planctomycetota; class Planctomycetia; order Pirellulales; family Thermoguttaceae; genus WRMR01. Next base: position 11,179 of record JAIRYX010000382.1, on the reverse strand, counting down.
GCGGTCGCCGTAGCCCGGCGCCTTGATTGCTGCGATTTTCATGATGCCGCGCAACCGGTTAATTACGAGTGTTGCGAGAGCATCGCCTTCCACGTCTTCCGCAATAATCAAGAGCGGCTTACCTGTATTTATCACTTTTTCGAGAATCGGAATCATCTCTTTAATGTTCGAGATTTTTTTCTCGCTGAGCAAGACATAAGCGTCTTCCAGCACGACTTCCATTTTCTGCGAATCGGTAACAAAATACGGCGAAAGATAGCCGCGATCAAACTGCATTCCTTCGACCCATTCCACTTCGGTCGCAAGACTCTTTCCTTCGTCAACGGTAATTACGCCGTCTTTTCCGACTTTTTCCATTGCGTCAGCGATCAAATTCCCGATTTCAACATCGTTGTTTGCAGCAATCGCTCCAACTTGAGCAATTTCTGTTTTGCTGTTTTTAACGGAGGTACTCAATTTTTTGAGTTGAGCGGTCACATCTTCAACTGCACGGTCAATTCCTTGTTTCATTTGCAGAGGATTTACGCCCGCGACAACCGCTTTCAAACCTTCGGCAAAAATCGCTTCGGCAAGAATCGTCGCGGTTGTCGTTCCGTCGCCGGCAACATCGCCGGTTTTAGACGCAACTTCACGAACCATCCGCGCACCCATATTTTCGTAGGCGTCTTCAAGGTCAACTTCTTTCGCCACCGTCACGCCGTCTTTCGTTACAAGCGGCGCACCGAAACTTTTTTGAATAATCACGTTACGTCCGCGAGGTCCGAGCGTAACTTTTACAGCTTTCGCTAACTTTGAAACGCCGCGCCGCAGAGCTTCGCGAGCTTCCTGATCAAATGCAATCATTTTTGCCATAATATAAATCTCCTTCTCTTTCTTTATTTTATCCGCAAGCAACATAACCAAACACAGATTGTTTAACAATATTTATTATGCTGTTCGCGGAACATCAATGAAAATATATTTTTAATTGGTTTCTGTTTTTTATAAGACAACTCATCACACGATTACTGCCAGAATATCGTTTTCGCGCATGAGCAGAAATTCGTTATCGCCGATTTTAAACTCTTCTCCGGCGTAAGAAAGAAAAATCACACGGTCGCCTTCCTGAATCTGGAACTTGCTACGGCTTCCGTCATCTAGCACGCGACCATCGCCGACACTGATAACAACGCCTCGCGCTGGTTTGTTCTTTGCAGAATCGGGAAGATAAAGCCCGCCCGCCGTCCGTTCTTCCGATTCTTCACGGCGAATCACTACGCGGTCACCGAGCGGCTGAATTTTCATTCCGCTGCATTTGCCGTCCGACTTTTCACAACCGCAACTTTCAGCTTTTTTCTTAGCCATGACTCAAAATTTTCTCCTGACAGATTTTTTGTTAGTGAATTTTGCGTAAAACGCAACTCCAGAACGTTTGATATTCAATCCAAAAACTATTTTACAAGTATGAAAACCGTTTTTGACACTAAAAAGCATTTTTTTCTTAAGGAAGCAATTCCCGTGCCAAAATAAAAATCCACAACACTGCTTAACGTAACCTTCTTTGTATCAATAAGTAAAGAAAATTTTCCGGATTTTTTCACAGCGGATGTTCTTTGGAAAAATAAAATTTGAGTTTTATTAGATATTGTCTGCCAAAATGACAGTGTAGAAGAGAGCGGTTTGAAAATTCAAAGCAACAATAACCAATCTCCCTAATAGTACACAGTCACGCAATTTTACTTGACATTTTTCATATCAAGAGGAACTTCGTACTACATCGTTATTCCGAACGGTTTTATCGTTTCAACCCTTATTTATAAAATTCCCTTTAGTAGCCCGGGTAACTCTACAGTTGATCCGTGCGGATTGATTTAGCTTGGGAAACTAATGCCATAGTTTTCTATTGCGTCTTCAAATATTATCCCCCGAAAACGAAATAACCAGCAATTTTCTTTGAAAATTCCTCTTGATTCTTATTCCACAAAATTATACAATTTTACAACCCAGTTTTCAAAAAATGACCGGAATCATTTCTCTTGTTGCATAAAAGTCCTTTTATTTACGTATTTTTTATACTCATCGCCGTTTTCGGTATGGGACGTTGGATTATTGCGCAAGAGTTAAGATATTCGGCAAGCCCGGTCAACAACAGTTTCGGCGGCGTAGCGGTTGCGGCTCCTATTGATGGAAGCGGTGCAATTTATTGGAATCCGGCGACCATCGGCTCGCTTTATAAAGGAGAATTTCAATTCGGATTCGGACGCAGCAGCCCGCCTTGGTATGGCGACGAAAGTTTGGCATATTCGCTTTTCATTCCGGTGACACTTCTCATTTTGGCAATTGATAAACAGTCGGACTTCCTTAATGATATCACTGATAGTTGGATTTATGGTGATGACGACTCGAATCATTCCTCGTCGTCACAGCCGCATCCTCGCAAAATGAAAATTCCGACAGTCCGTGCGTGGGAAGCGTCGTATGTAATGGCTCCAACCGCTTATTCCCATTGGAATTACGGGATTTCTGTCAGCGAATCCGGCGTGCGGAAAGAACAAATTTATTTGAATCCTGCAACAGGAAACGTTGCCGGAGTGCAAATTTATCGTGTTAAAAATATCGAATTGATCCCAACCGTTTCATGGCGCAACACAAATCGAAACTTTTCGCTCGGTTTTTCGCCGATTTTTTCTATCGACGAACATCCAACAGCGTCATTGCCGAAAATTCCCGGTGATGATTTTCTCGGTGAAAATCGAGGTCACTTTGGTTTAGGAATGCAATTTGGGGCATATTGGGAAACAAAATCCGATTTTAATTTTGGTTTCAGTGTTCGTTCACCATTTTTTATTCCGAAAAAGACGTATCGTTGGTACAATGCATCAAATGGAGAAATTAGAAAGAGCGAAAGTTTTTTCTCACAAGATTCACCGCTTCGATTTGCGTTTGGAATTTCTTACAATGGAATCGACAACGGCTTAATTGCGATGGATGTGCGACATTATGATTTTCAGCACGTTAATTCACTTTACAATATTTCCAATCAGAAAAAGCGAAGCGTTACGTCGTTTGGTCTTGGAACGCAATATCAGATGTTTGAAGGAGTTGCGTTGCGAATCGGATACCAGTACAGCGACGGCAACTGTTCGTCTTACGAAGATTTACTCAACAACGCAACGTTGCCGATTCAGCACGGACATTCGATGCACTACGGCATCACGCTTGGCGAATCGGAATATTGGGACATCACTTTTGCTGGTTCTCACTCTTTCGGCGAACAAAAAATTTCGCTTGGCAACGGTCAATACGCGGACGCAAACCCCAATAACAGCACGTTTTGGTGGGGTTTGCGATTTCATTTTTAACGTATTGAAAATCAATCCAAATATTTTTTTGCCGTAACTGATCCGCCGCCGAACCACAAACAGAGCAAAGCGGGAATTTGCTTGAGCGTTTGGTCGATTAAATCGGTTAATAACTCATGTTACGCACGCTAATTAAAAAAGTCGCCAAGCATTGTTCATTGATTTTTCGTAACTATTCAGCCGCTTCAACCCAATAAATCGCACTGGGCGTCTGAATAGTTATCCGTCAATTTTACCGGAACATATTATTGCCGCCGCCATTATTTATCAACTTTTCCTTTTTTCACTTAGTAGCCCGAATCACGCCAACATTCGCCCTTATTCCCTTATTTTTCGTTCCATTTGGTTTGATAACAATCCATGATCTAAAACATAAAGGCATAAGGGCTTGGTTCGCAACCAATCTTGACGTGTCGTTTGACAACAACTTAGCAGAACAAGGTTGCGCAACGCCAAAAATCAAAATGAAAGTTTCCGGCGGATTCCGTACCGAAAAAGGCGAGTCTGCCAGAATCGGTTCTGTACTGAGTTCCGCATGCAAACAAGCAAAAAAAAATATGCCAAACGTCATAAAATACGTATTCTCCAAGCCAAATAAATTCGCTTTGAGTGACTGAATAGTTACCCGTAAACTCGATTGAATTTACAATTATTCTATGCTTTACAAAACTGTCATTAAAGTGTTTCAATGTTTTTTAAAAATCAACAAAAAAGATTTTTAGAAAATTTATTTTTCGTAAGTTTAGTAATTAAAACAAAATACAAAAGTTGGAGTGAGTCAAACTTCAATGTTTTTTCTAAAAACGCCAAAATTGACCACTTGCAGTCTTTAGGTACTTTGCTAAAATTTCGACTGTTTTGGACGCAAAACTTTTTGTAGGATAGTAGATTGCATACAAAAAGACGAACATTTAAGAAAATGGAGCTTATTTTGTTAACACAGCTCCGTTCCCAAAACACTAACTTTCAATTAAGAAAATTTAGAAAGAGAGTATTCAATGTGGTGCTCAACGCCCAACATTCAACGCTCAACGCGAGTTGTGTTAATTCAGAAAATCGCATTTACGCTGGTTGAGCTTCTCGTGGTGATTGCGATTATTGGTGTTCTGATCGCTCTGCTACTCCCCGCCGTTCAAGCTGCAAGAGAAGCCGCCCGAAGAATAAATTGTACAAGTAATCTGAGGCAGTGGGGAATCTCTCTGCATAATTACCACGTTACGCATAATGCGTTACCGGGTCTGGGAGCAAAATCTAAAAACGGTTATTCCGTTCAAATTCGTTTGACCCCTTACATGGAACAATCTCCTATTTTCAATGGGTTAGATTTGAAAAAAGATATGTTTGGCGGAACCAGTGCGATGACAGGAATGGACTGGTTTTTGTCACACTCTGTAGAAGCGGCAGAAGCAACTCTGTCTGTCTTACATTGTCCGAGTGATCCTGCTCCTCAAAAACGTGTCAGTTCTTACTCAAGAGAGGAGGGAACAACAATCGCTGGCGGCGCACAACCTGCGATGGTAGGAACATGTAACTATATGGTTTGTACCGGAAGTGATTACGCGAGAATTCAAGCACCCGGCGTTTATCCAGCGATGATGGGAGGAGAAACAACTACTGTTACAAAATCAAATGGTTTGTTTTACCACTCGTCTTCGTACAATTTCGCGGCAATTACAGATGGTACTTCAAACACGATGGCATTGTCTGAAGCCCGCGTTGGTATCGAACAAACCACTTCAGATTTAACTTACGATGCATGTATTGCGTCAACTTCGTCTGGGATTTTGATGTATGCTGAATCTCCAATGGGAGGTGTTTTCGATTTTGCAGGCGGCTCACAAACTGGCTTAGACAATGGAAACTTAGGCGGGTTAGATACTTGGTATAGCTCTCACCAAAACCCACAGGCAGGTTGGCAAAATAATCGTGGGTTGTCTTGGGTACTTATTCAGCCGGCGTACACAACATTTGGTGCGTTCCTGCCGCCCAACGCAAAAATGCCTTCATATTGGAATATGAATCAAGGATTTTTCGTAGCAAATAGTTATCATCCAAGTACTGTTAATACGGCATTTGCCGATGGCAGTGTTCGCGGGGTTAGCAATTCCGTTGACCTTAAAATATGGCGATTGGCGGCTTCAATAAGCGATGGAGAAGTTTTTTCAGGATTTTAATCTACACCATTCATAATTCAGTATAAAAATAAGTGTGCGAAAATATTTCTTGTTTCTGCACGCTTATTGAACCAATCAAAAAGGGAACGTCCTGCTGGAAAATATTTATTGCAATATTATATGTTATTTTTTGTTCAAATTATTTGTACGACAATTTTGTTGTTATCTGTTCCGGCATTATTTTATTTACTAGGACGTAAAACGTTTCCGCGTGTATTTCGCCGTATTGCTTACGAATTGCATCTTTGGCTTGGTATCGCCAGCGGTTTGATTCTGTTTGTTGTTTGTTTAAGCGGAACGCTGTTAACATTCAAAAACGAAATGATTTTGTTTCTGGAACATGACCGCTACCACATTAAAATATCAGATACTGCCGTACCAAAAAATCTTGAAGAATTGGTTTCATTGGTTGAAACAACGGAACAAGGTAAAGCAGTTCGTGTTACGATTCCGCCGGTAAACGATCAAGCATGGATTTTTAACGTCAAAAAAGAAAAAGCGGATTCCGCTAAATTGCCGGCGGGAATGCCGGCAGGTCATGCAATGCTTGGTACTGCCTATCTTGTGAATCCTTATACCGGCGAATCATTAGGACAACAACGGAGTAAAATTTATATGCTTTTTATGATGCTTACCTTTTTGCACCGTTTTCTCCTGCTTGATATTCGGACGGGACAAATTATTGTCGGCAGTGCAACATTGATTTTTCTCGTTCTGGTTGTTAGCGGACTGTGCCTTTGGTTTCCGTCGAAACTTCGGGTGTGGAAAGGATGGTTGTCCGGTCTTAATATCCGCACAAAAAAAGGATGGGGGCGGCTTTTATACGATTTTCATAATACGCTTGTTTTTTATGTTTTGATTCCTGTGGTTATGATGGCGTTGACGGGACCTATCATTTCCTTTGCGTGGTATCGTTCCGCTGTAGGACAAATATTGAGGACAAAACCATTTGGTCGAGCGTTGGAAAAACCGGTTTCGTCGAAAACGGTTGATTCAGGGCAGCAACATTTAAGATGGGATCATTTCATTGATCAAGGTAATCAAATCGTTACACGTAAGGGAACGACCCGACTTTCTTTTCCGCAGTCGCCGGAGGAAAGCGTTACGTTTCAACGTATTGGAGCAGGTTTTTGTAATATTGCGGCAACCGATAAAATTCAATTTGACCAATATACAGGAGACTTACTTAAATGTGATTTATTTGATCAATTACCGTTTAATGAAAAAATTGCGTCATTGATTTTTCCGCTACACAATGGAGAAATATTCGGTACGGTTTCAAAGGCGATTTATTTTGTTACATGCCTGATTGCGACGTCGCTGCCGATAACCGGCGTGATCCTTTGGGTCAGAAAACTCCGTTCACGTTATTACAAACGAAAAAAACGAACGCAGTATTGTCGGAATATTAAGGGGTAGGAAACTGTTCGTCATTATTTTCACCAGCTTTATACGTCAAGCAGTATTAGTCTATTCTCGAATCTTTTCTCATTCCAAACGCTCGATCCTCCATCAATTCTGCAATACGTTCACGGCAGCGGTCAATGTATTCTTTACGGTCGTGATATAATGTTAAATATTCCAGTGCGATTTTGTACTGTTCCAACGCTTCCGCAAAACGTTCCAGTGCGTACAATGATTCTGCTTTTCGGTAAGCAATACTTTGAAATGTTTCACTATTTTCACATTCCTCCTGCCCCTGACGTATTAAATCTTCATAACGTTCCAACGCTAACTCGTGTCGTCCTAATTTTGCGTGCGCATAAGCCCGATACGTTTGGTTGATGGTTTCGCTTTCGCGTTGACTGCGTTGCAACGAATCGTCGGGACGAATTGCTAATTGATAATACTCTGCCGCTTTTGTCGGCTCGTTTCTCTCTTCGTAAATTTCGCCTAAATAAAAATACGGTTGAGCTTGTTTCGGATCAATTTCAATCGTTTTATTTAATTGCCGGATTGCTTCGTCAATTTGTTTCGTTTTCATCAAAACGGCAGCGTAACAACAATACCATTCGACCATATCAGGATTCAAGTCCGACGCCTTACGAAAGTATTCCAACGATTCTTCAAACCGTCCTTGCCATTCAAAATTATGACCGAGATAATGAATTGTCCAAGCGTCGGAGTTCTCTTTTTCATAAGCGGTTCGCAAGTCTCTTTCCGCGTCTTCAAAGCAGTGTATTTTTTGTTTGGCACAGCCGCGATTGAAAAACGATTCGTTGTCTTCAGGATCAAGTTCCAACGCTTTATCAAACATTTCAATCGCGTTTCGATATTTTCCAACGGCGGAATACGCACGTCCTAGCCAATAATACGTTGAGGAAGTCTGGTCGTTGATTGTCAAAACCTTTTGAAAGTCAGCAATCGATCCGTGAAAATCTTTATTCCAATAACGATAATATCCGCGATTCCCGTAAGCGTCGTCGTTTTCCGGTTCTAATTCAATTGCCCGCGTTAAATCGGCAAATGCATTGGCAAGGCATTCGTCTTTGTCGAAAAATTCTTTTCCGAAAAATTCTGTCAAACGTACCGGCAATTTTTCTTCGTTACGAGACGCTTGATTTGCGCGGTTCCATAACTCTCCCCACGCGCGGCCGCGATAACGATATGCCGGCTGAAACTCCGTGTCAATTTCTATCAAACGTGTTTCGTCGCGGATTGCCTCTTCGATTTTGTCAAACTCAAACTGATAAAAAATCGAACGCCAATACAACGCTTCCTGATTTTGCGGATGAAGATAAAGAATGTGCGAGTAATCGTCTACCGCTTTCGCGTAGTTTTCGAGCGTGCGATGACATGCTGCGCGGAACGACAATACCATTTCGTTATCCGGGTCTTGTTGACAAACGATATTCAAATCTTCCAATGCTTTTTCCGTTTGGTCGGACAGTTGATGCGCTCTTGCCCGTTGATAATGATGCGCCGGTTCGTCCGGTTCCAACGCGATCAATTCCGAAAAAAGCGTCGCCGATTCCTCGTAACGCTCCAAATCAATCAGAATCATTCCGCGACGATAACGATAAGATATGGATTCCGGTTCCAGCGCAAGCGATTTATCAATTTCCGCCAACGCTTTTTCGTAACGTTCTTGTTCCTGATAAATAATGGATTTATTGGCGTAAGCTCCCAATAAAAGCGGATTCCGAGCTGTTACCTCGTCCAGTAGCCGCAACGCTTCTTCCTGTTCGTTGTGTTCCAGTTTTTCGAGCGCAGGATACCAAAACCGCCGCGCAGATTCCGCTTCAATAATTTGTAACGACGCGGCATTTTGTTCCGTCAGATTTTCAATATTAATGCGAAAAAAACGCTCATTAACCAAATCGTTTTCTTCGGCGGCAATTGCGGCGGCTTCTTTCAATCTCTCGCGGCATTCGTCGATTTGTCCTAAACATCCGAGCGCAATTGCCATCCCGTACAATTGCTGAAACATCTTTTCTTTCTCAAAAATTTCCAGAAACACCGCCAACGCTTCTTCGTAACGGCGAAGAAGCAACAACGCCCAACCTTTTTGGTTGAGCGGCGAACGGTTTCCTTCGTATTGGAACTGCACCGCGCGGTCGGACGACGCCAACGCTTCTTCGTAACGTTCCAACGCTCCATAAAACACGGCTCGCTGCAAATGCAATTTTGCGTCGTAAGGATCAATTTCGAGTCCTTTGTCGTTGTCGTTCAAAGCGTCTTCCGGTTTTCCTATATTCATTTTCGCCCAGCCTCGCATAAAAAGCGCATCCGAATCGTCTGGCGAATTTGTCAGAATCGTATCAAAATCGGCGACTGCCTCGCGGTTGTGATCAATTTGCATATTGATAAATGCCCGGACATGAAGTGCATGAATATTTTCAGAATCGAGTTCAATCGCGTGCGAAACGTTTTGAAACGCTTCTTCAGGTTGTCCTATTGCCCAAAGCGTGCGGGCAAGAAAAGCGTAAGCGTCAACGGAATCCGGCGCATATTCAAGGGCGGTGTGTAAATCTTCGAGCGATTCGTTGTACTGGTCGAGATGAAACTTAGCGTAACCGCGGTGAGCATAAGCGTCGGCAAACACCGGCTCCAATCCGAGTACCTGATCAAACAGCCGGATCGCTTCTTCATACTCGCCTTCGGAAACCATGCAAACACCCCGCATAAAAATCTTGGTGAAATCGTTTTCAAATTCGGACATTTCGGACATGATGGATACCTGAAGGGTGAAAAATTTCTGAACAGATTATACCATTTGCTTACCGGTTTCAAAAGAGACGTACCGTAAAATTATCGACAAATCCGAAAAATCCCAGGAATGAACCGGCTAATGTTATCAACAACATTGACCGGACTGTTTCTGCTGGAATTTTAGAATGATTATGGTATGAAAATGAAAGATCGCGGGGACTTCTAACAAACTCCTTTTCAACACAAGTGACCGTTGGAAACCAAGGGGGGACTGCTATTTTTCTCTTATTGGCATACGAGGGCTTCGCTGGATTGAGGGCTAGTTCTCCGAAAGATTTCCCCCATTTCCGCCCTAATTTCTCGCGATTCCTTTCGTAACCAACCGCACCCTCGCAAACTCGCCTTTATTCCCTGAGGTTTTAGAGGAGGGATAACGAACGAAAAACCGGTTGCCGCGAGTCATTATCCCATTTCCGCCCTAATTTCTCGCGATTCCTTTCGTCACCAACCGCACCCTCGCAAACGCGCCTTTATTCCCTGATGTTTTAGAAGAGGGATAACGAACGAAAAACAGGTTGCCGCGCGTCATTACCCAATTTCCGTGCGTCGTTATCCCATTTCCGCGCGTCGTTATTTAATTGCCATGCGTCAGTATCCCATTTCCGTGTGTCGTTACCCAATTTCCGTGTGTCGTTACCCGATTGCCGTGTGTAGATTACCCATTTTCGCGCGTATCTCTTTTGCGGAACGGCGGAATCGTGACGGGCTTTCAAGGAGATTGCGTCTATTCCCAAAACGCCGCCCGCGACGTCGCTTGATTCATCACTTACGCGGTAAAGTTTCCGCTCCGAGCGGGACGGAAATTCCGTAGAAGGCGGCGAATCGCTCGCGAAGCGGGACTATCTGAATCTTCTCTAAATACATAATCTTTCCGAGCGTCCAAATTTCCAACCTCTCCGAGTAGCTAATCTTTCCGAGCGTCTGAGTTTCCGACATAACCGGGGAGCTAATCTTTCCGAGCGTCTAAATTTCCGACCTCTCCGAGTAGCTCATTTTTCCGAGCGTCTGGATTTTCGACATAACCGGGGAGCTAATCTTTCCGAGCGTCTGGATTTCCAACCTCTCCGAGTCGCTCATCTTTCCGAGCGTCTGAATTTCCGACATAACCGGGGAGCTAATCTTTCCGAGCGTCTGAATTTCCGACATAACCGGGGAGCTAATCTTTCCGAGCGTCTGAATTTCCAACTTCTCCGAGTAGCTAATCTTTCCGAGCGTCTAAATTTCCGACCTCTCCGAGTAGCTCATCTTTCCGAGCGTCTGAATTTCTGACATAACCGGGGAGCTAATCTTTCCGAGCGTCTAGATTTCCGACATAACCGAGGAGCTAATCTTTCCGAGCGTCTAAATTTCCGACCTCTCCGAGTAGCTCATCTTTCTGAGCGTCTGAATTTCTGACATAACCGGGGAGCTAATCTTTCCGAGCGTCTGGATTTCCGACATAACCGAGGAGCT
>JAIRYX010000344.1 GCA_031267635.1 Planctomycetaceae bacterium | reverse complement strand
TTACCGGAAAAACCGCGAAACGCATGCAAGCCTTGCTCACCCGCCTCGGCTTGGCAAAATAAACGACTAACTTTTTTATGCCAATTGAACATGCGTTTGAACGCTTATTTTAAGAGAGATGATGGGATTTTGCAAAAGTTCAGTTACAACTTGCCGAAAGAATACGTAACATTTCGGAACAATGTTGCCAGCCGGAAATCAATGAAGAAACATTGCAAGGAATAAAAACCGAAACCGAATTATTGCGCACGGAAATTCCAATCATTCAACAATCCCTGTAATCCCCAATATCCCTTCTGTCCCTTATCTCCTCCATTAAAACAAAAATTCATTATTATTTATGTCTCAAAATCATACTTGTCCGAATTGCGGAGCGGCATTATTTGTAACCGGTTCACAAACCAGCGTTGTTTGTGAAAGTTGCGGCGGTACGATTCCGATTCACGATTCCTACACGCAAGTCGAACTCGCCAAAGTACAAGCGCAACAAAAACGGTTGGATTGGAATATTCTTGTTGAGAGGAAGAAAACGCTCACGGTTGAGTTGGAAAAACACAAGGCAATAATCCGTAACTTGAAAGACGAGGGCTTGGCGAATGACACAGTTTTGAGAAATGAAGTTGCCGAAGAAAAGACGAAGTCGTTGACGAATGGTTGCGGTTGCGGCTGTTTAACGCTTGTCTTGTTTGTTTTTTGTTCGCCGCTTCTCGGCAACAGCGACGGTTCGGGCTTGCTTATTTTTCTTGTGTTACTTCTTGGAATTATTATAACGATCAGATATTTATATGTTGCGTTTTTTAGGCAAAGAATTTTTAACAACAAAAAAGATCACTCCGCAAGAATTGTCGAAGAACAACGCCAATGCGATGAACTCGAAGCCCAACTCAAAGAAATTGAAAGACAACTTTTTTAGTGAATAATCCCATTCCTCTTGACCCTCAAATCCCTGTTCTACTGTAGCTACGATGAGATTCATTTTTTTAAGACAGGATTACAGGATTACAGGATAACAGGATTGTCAGGACATAATAAAATCCTGCCTATCCTGCTATCCTGTAAATCTTGTCAAAAAAATAAAAACTTCATTTCATCGTACGATGAGTATACAGGCAAAATAAATTTTTACGAACTATGCCGAATATTATGAATTGTCCGTATTGCGGGAATCCGTTACCGGTAAATATCAATATTGATCATGTCCGTTGTGATGCGTGCCAAAATATTGTAACTGTAACAGACAGAGCGGTACAAGCCGAAGCGGCGCATCTCCGAACCGCCAATGAGTTAGACCGGATAAAAATGCTTAACGCACAAAAAAAAGCGTTGGCGGAAGAATGGTCGTCAATTCACAACACAATTGAGCGTTTGGAAAATTCGCTTGAGCGGGTGAACGACTTGCATGAAGCGGCGGTTTATCAAGCCGAAAAACAAGCCGAAAGCCGTAAAGGAGCAAAATATTTAACGAACGGTTGCGGCTGTTGGATTATGTTTGTTCTTGCCGCCGGTATTCTGACAAACCTTGCGAACGGCAATACGGACAATCCTATTATTATCGGTATCATTCTTATTGTTTTGATTCTATTGATGTTTGCGGTGAACAAAAAATTCTTTGTTAAAGGAAACGTGAAACACGAAGATTTCGTTTCGCAAAAGCAGGATATTGAACGGCAAATCATGGAAGCAAAAGCAAAATCAACCGCCTTACTCAAAACAAGTTCTGATATCGAAAAAGAATTACAAAAAGCAATGGGATAATATTTTGGTTTTAAATACAATGAGACTATTCACAAAAAGTTTGCCAACTCTTGACGAACATTTCAGTAAAATATGACATTTCCCCAAATGTTTCTTCAACGTGAAAGACAAGAAAACGTAACATCAAACAGATTTAACTTTACGTAATCGTTCACGGATATTTTTTATTTTCCAATGGTATGAATTGTTTTTGTTCGCTAATCTTATTAGTGTAAATAAAAATGTCTGTGAACGGTTACAACTTTACCGTATTTTACCAAACAACTGTTGTTTCGGCTAAATGATGAAGGCGTTGAAATTGCGAATTGATGTTCGGTTTGCCGAACAGGGCAGTGCCTGCAACAAAAACATTGGCACCGGCAACGGCAGTTTCGGTAATGGTTGATTCACCAACGCCGCCATCGACCGAGATCAACATTTTTTCGTTGGCGGCGCGGCGAATTTGCCGCAGTTTTTCCAATACACGGAGATCAAAGGATTGACCGCCAAAGCCGGGCATCACGCTCATTGTTAGAATAAGATCACAATCATTAATGTACGGTAAAACGGCTTCTACCGGAGTCGGCGGATTGGAAACGATACCCGGTATGGCACCAAGTTTTCGTATCTGATCGAATAATGCCCGCGGATCCGGCGCAACTTCGATATGGACAGACAAAAAATCGGCGCCGGCTTTTCGGAATGGCGCTAGATATTTTTCCGGTTCGCGGATCATCAGGTGGACGTCGAGCGGTAACTCCGTCGAACGCCGGACAGCCTCGACAACTGGAATACCAAAACTTAAATTCGGTACAAAATGACCGTCCATCACGTCGAGATGAAGTATTTTCGCCCCTGCATCCTCCAAACGCCGAATATCCCGCCCCAAATTCGCAAAGTCCGCCGCCAGCAAAGACGGATTAATTAATGGACACAAATAAAGTAAAGATTCCGTATCAATCATATTTATAACTGAACTTTTGCAAATTTCATAATTATTTGTATTAAAATGGGTTATAACAAAATTTATTAACTTTGTTATATTTTGACACAAAAATATTTTTTGTGTCTATGTTATGAAACCC
>JAIRYX010000222.1 GCA_031267635.1 Planctomycetaceae bacterium | reverse complement strand
CTATTTGAAAACCATACCGGAAATAATAAAAAATAAACAAAAAAAATGCAATACCAAAATATCTAAACAATAATTTCCCCGACTATGCTACGCAATCGATATAGATTGCCAAAACTTGTGTTAATACTTTTGCCCCTACTATCCCTTTGAGAGCCATTCCGGGGACTCCCGATGGTTTATCGGGGACTCCCGATGACTTATCGGGAGTCCCCGGAATGGCTCTCAAAGGGATACGAGGGGCAAAAGGGATTGTAGGGATTTTGAGAAATAGAAAAAATAAATAAGATTCACTCCCAAGGTCTCTTTTTTTTCTATTGTCCCTAAAATCGAAAAAATCAAAAGAAATTCCAGAAATTTTGGGAATTGAGTTAAACCTTATATGAAAATCAGATTTATCCCTTCAATATCCAAAGCCCCAATTCTTCCTCTCAAGCGGATATTTTTTCTTTTCGTTTACAGGACTCTTGCCAAACAAGAAAATGTACGCTATCTTAACTTCATCTGTTTCCCCTTCCAATATGGTGCAAAATTTTTTAGAAAACCGGTTTTCATGTCCAATATTTCTCAAAGAACATTTCCCGAATTGTATCCGAGCCGCACAAAAATCGTGGCGACGGTTGGTCCCGCCTGTGATAGCGAAGAAAAACTTGCTGCGATGATCCGCGCCGGAGTCGATATTTTCCGAATTAATATGGCACACAGCACGCCGGAACAAGCCCAGCCGATTTATGACCGTATCCGCAACGTTAGCCGCGAAGTGCATTGTCCTGTAGCGATTCTCGCCGATCTCGCCGGTCCCAAAATACGTCTCGGTGTGATTCCCGGGGACAGTTATGAATGTGCGGACGAGTCATTAATTCGTTTTGTCCGCGGCGAATCGACCGCCGAGCCGGACTCTTTCACTTCGACCTATCAACCGTTGATTGACGAACTCGAAATCGGGAATCGCGTCATGCTTGCCGATGGCGCCGTGGCATTGCAAGTCGTCGAGAAATCGCCGGACGTTGTTTTCTGCAAGGTCGTTTATGGCGGCACGATCCGCAGCCGCCAGGGAATCAATCTTCCCGGTGCGAAATTGAGCGTCAAAACGTTGCAGCCGCGCGATATTGAAAACGCAAAATGGGCAGTGAAAGTCGGCGTGGATTTTCTTGGAATGAGTTTTGTCCGAAACGCCGCCGATGTGGAAGAGTTACGGCAAATCCTTCTTGATTATCGTCCGGCGGGACGCAGCGAAGCGGATATTCCGCATATCATTTCTAAAATCGAAAAGCCGGAAGCGGTCGAGCAAATCCGCGAAATCGCAACCGCATCCGACGGAATTATGGTGGCGCGCGGCGATCTCGGCGTGGAGGTCGATATTGCTCAAATCGCCGTCATTCAAAAGCAAATTATCCGCGTTTGTCAGCGTTTGTGTAAGCCGGTGATTGTCGCAACGCAGATGCTTGAAAGTATGCACCATCAAACGCTGCCTACCCGCGCCGAAACAACAGACGTTGCCAACGCGATTCTCGACGGTGCGGACGCTTGTATGTTATCGGGCGAATCGGCAGTGGGCGAGTATCCGGTTCAAACTGTCCAAATGATGCACCGGATTGCGGTCGAAACGGAAAAACAGCTCAAATGGCAATTACAACATGATATCTACGATAAGGTTATTACGCCGGTTTTACAGGAAATCGAAACAAATTACGGTGTAGACATCGACACGTTTTATAAACATATCGACGTCGTTACCAATGCAATGTGCGACGCGGCGGTGAAACTTGCCGACGACGTTAATGCCGCCGTTTTGCTTGTCGCGTCGGAGACCGGCAAGACGACACGCAATCTCTCGAAAAAACGGCATTTTACCATGACGCTTGGTACAAGCGTGAATGAATTTGCGTTACGCCGCATGAACTTATATTGGGGCGTCATTCCCGTCGCCGACCTTCCTGAAAATCCGGCAGGTCGCCTCTCTTATATTGTTGAAGCGGGCGTGCGCGAAAAATATTTGAAATCCGGCGATTATATCGTCATGATCAACAGCATTATCCCCGACAGCAGTACGCGGAATGTGTTGTATGTGCATAAAGTGACGTGATTTTCAGAACACGCGAAAGAACGCGAGAAAAATTTCGAGAGACAAGAGATAAAAGTGCCGCCTGAGACAGACGGCGTTTTTTTGATTTCCGAAACTGCTGTGCAATCCCTTTTATTGCCGGTATGACAACCCGTGAAACCATTACTCCAACTGAATGGATTGAATTTCAATCGCAACGCCGGATGTGCTGACCGGATCGAGACGTAATTCAGTGAGCCGTCCTTGCCAGTCAGGATTGGAAGTTAATGGAATCGCATAATTAACGAAATCGTCCGACGGTTTGACCTCCGCCCGCACGGAATGCTTCTCGGTGTAACCGACGTTTTCATATGCCCAGAAAAATTGCAGCGAGTCCGGTTGGGCGACGTTGGTTTTCATCCGAATTTTTAATGTTCGGAACGAGGCGGCGGGGAGTTTGTCTTCCGTAACGAACAACGCCGGGTCCGATGTTGTTGTTTCAAAGAGCATACTCTTTTCGCCAATTGTCCACTGACTCACGCCCATCATCGGTTTCCAATCTTGCGGCATACTGAAACTGCGTTTCCAGTTTTCGTAATCGCCGCCGCCGTAAGTCCACGATGTGCGGTTCTCGAATAATGCCATCGGAAGCGAATAAGGTCCCAACCCAATATCTTCGGGAATCAAATCAGTATGTTCTTCCGGCGCATTGGAAAATACGCGGCGAACCGCGTCAAGATAACCAAACCCATGTTCCCGATACGGAGCGATATAATGTCCTTCGCTCCACTCGTTCCAATTATCGAGAATCATCATTTTACTGCCGAGTTCCTCTTTCGGGATACTGTTTTTGACAAACTCTTTTCCTTGGCGTAAGAGTTTTTCGTAATCTTTCGGCGGCAATTTCCAGATCGTGCCTTCGTCCTTCCAGCCGCTCCACGCCTGCGACAACGTTACGACCTGCGGAATAATGTCGTGCATCTCCTGCGTTTTCCGAATGTATTCCATTTGATGGTCAATCGCAACGCTTGGCGGCGGACTATTCGGGACATACCAACAATACGCAAACGTGTAATCCAATCCCATATTTTTGAACCGCGTCAAAAAGGCGGGATCAACGCCGCGATATTCGCCGAGCAGATAAAGCCCGTCAAATCCCGCTTTCTTGCACGCTTCTCGCATCAAGTCAAACGCCGCTTTCGCCTTGTCGTCGCCGCCGAGATCAAGCGAAACGTCGGTCGGACGATATACGAATAAAACCGGTTTGTTATCAATTTTGAGATAGTTATCCCGCTTGAAAAACTTTTCAATCCAGTAGGGCATAAGATTTTCCAACAAATCTTTTTCGTCGGCGATTCCGGCAACTCCGCGACGCTGATTCTCCCACATGATCGTGAACTTCATCTGACTGCCGAACCGCGATTTGAATAAAGCGTCGTCAAACACGCTTTGCTCAAACATCGTGGTAACAGGAGCGGCTTGACTTGTGCGGTACCAGCAATAAATGAAAAACGAAACGCCGTGTTCGATTGCCCACTTGGTCTCCCAGTCGGAGACTTCGGGATTGTCCTGCGAATAAATGCCGAGCGCGGGCGTACGTTCCTGATGCTTTTTGACCACTTGATTCCAAAGGTCGGCGCGTTCTTTTTCCCAAAGCGGACAATTGTGCGCGCCGATTAACATATCGGTTTTCACCGGCTGCGGCGCAGGAATGCTCTCCAATTTCTCGATCTTACGCGGCGGCAACACGACTTGAGAAATTGTCGATCTTTGCACAACTTTGTTATCATGCAAAAGCTCCAGCGTAAATTCCACCTGCCCGGTCTGATAACAAATCAGCGGAATCGTTACAGTGGAAGCGAACTCTGTTGTGTCAATTGTTGTTGTCTTTTTTTGACCGATAGTTTTCATATTCGGCGAAAACGTCAATCGGCATTCAAACGGCGACTTGCTTTCATTTTCAATCACCGCTTTCAACGTAAACGGACGTTCCGCGCGGATGATAGGACAATCCGTCTGAAAACTGTTCTGCCGAATGGAAGGCGGCTTGAGAGAATCATTGTCGTCCGCCCGTAATGTTAAAATCGTAAGCGACAGAATGACTGCCGTAAAAACATGGTATTTCATAAGAAACTCCTGTTGATAAAATGATGGAGGGTTAAGTTATTTTTCGCCCATTATAACAATTTGTTGCGGCAATCTCAAGAGAGGCGACGCTTCACTAAACGGCGGGAAAAAGGAATCAATAAAAGGGACAAATGGAACGTTGAAGACTTCGGGTGCTTTACTGAAAATTCTGGCGAATTCTCCAAAAGTCTCGTAGCACGCGACAAAAATCTCGTAACGTACTACGAACGTTTTGGAGTATTCTATAAAACTTTTACCTATTCAGTATCCGTGCATAAATAATCTATCAAAAGAGTCCTTGCCCATTCCCAGCAAATATGATATACTCCTTACATGTAACGGAAGTTCCTTTTTAACCAAACAAGAGTTTCCATCGTAAGTTATTGATACTTTAGTATTTACGTCAATTTTTGTTTTTGATTTATTGGCTACATTTTTTAGTTTTGTTTTGGTGTTTGGTTTTGCTTTGATTTTTGCAGGGAGGATTTCTGGGATTGGGATGTTGGCCAGTGTCAGGAGTTGTTCGATTTCTTTGCGAGGCTTGGGAACATAAAGAGCCGGAATGTTGCCGTCGAGTTGGATTTCAACGGAAGTTCCCTTTTATGCAGATCGATTTTTCGTTTTGTGCCTAAAATAAAGGGTTTTTGTGAAAAGTACCCAGTAAATATAAAATATTTTTTATTTTATTCTATATTTTTCTGAACTTTTCTGTTTTTCTATTGTTTTAAGTACCCAGTGAGTTATGCTATCTTGTTGCGATGGTTTGATTTGTTTCGGATTGGGGTGTTCCCATCTGAAATTTCTTACTCGAACAAGATGAACTTATTTTTCCATAACAGAAAATCCGATGTACGTTGAAAAGTCC
>JAIRYX010000221.1 GCA_031267635.1 Planctomycetaceae bacterium | reverse complement strand
ATAGTCAGTTGGAGAAACAGAAGTGAAACCATGCGACGTGTCGGCAATGCCGGCGCTCCGTGGTCGGGGTGATATTGTGAATCGTAGTGGCGATCAAACATGTTCCAATCAACATAATGTGCGAGCTTGATGATCTCGTGCGTTGCGTAGAGGGAATCGTCGAGACGACGATTGAACATTTCGGACTGACCGGACTTTTGAGAATCGGGACGTGGATGCATTTTGAGTATATTTTTGACAAAAATTGCAAGGTTTTTAATAAAAAATAACGAGAAACGACAAATAACGTTGCGAATTATAACACACATTGGGAGAAGGGCAAGACGTTACTATAGCATTAAAGATGTTTTTTCAGAGATGACTATTTAATAATAACTGTTAGTCTGGTTATTTGCGAGTTTGTGTTGGGTTGTTCTTCGCAAAAAGTTCCTGACGGTTTTCCGTCAAAACTTATTCCATTTAGCGTAACATTGCTAAATGAAGGAAAACCAGTCAACGGCGCGGCAACTGTACTCGTTACCGAAACGCCATCGCCTTACAATGCAATAGGACACACCGACACAAAAGGCGTTGCTCAATTGGCAACGTCTATCAACAACTACTCGAAAAACGGAATACCAACCGGAACGTACAAGGCGATCATAACTCATACGCCCAAAGCGCCTTCCGCAGTTCCAAGCGAACAGCTTGGAAAAATGAACATGGAAGAAATTGATGCGTACAACGCCAAAATAATGAAAGAGATTGTGGCGATACCTAAAATCGTTCCTGAACGATGGGGTAGAATCGAAAGTACGCCAATTAAGATAACTGTCCCAGAAAACGGCGGAAATATCACGGTTGAAATTACAAATTCCAAAACATATCAACAATAAGAAACTGCGCACTCTTCTGAACATTCGAGTTTTTTAGACAGGATAACAAGATATACATGATGCAATAAAACCTTGTATACTGAAGCTACTTTAACATTCCTGAAGCTGAACACGCAAGCGCAACAACGTGAAGCGGTTGTTCAAGGGCGAAGCCTATCACCCAGCAGTTCCAAGTTAAGGAATTTTTTTGTCTGGCATGAGTTTCGCGAAGATAACATTGTTAGAACAGGTCGTGGTTGGCTGAGTTTTTGAAAAATTTGGGGTTTCCCATTTTGTTTTTTTGTTATTTTCTCAATTTTTGTCCTAAATAGCATAACATGGAGGTTTTTATGTTTAGGGAATTAATTGCTCGTTTTGCCCCCGTCAGTCTCCAATAAGTGTGACGACGCGTGCGTTGCTTGAACATGTTTTTTCGCCCAATCAATTGAACGCGATTAGTTGCCGGTTTCCGAATCGCTTGTTCGTGAAACGTCGTCGAAAATTCGCTCGATCATCACTACGTTTCCGAATCGTGGCAGTAACATTATTGCCGGTTATCGTAACCGTATTGTTGACGGCAGTAAAATCGCGGCGACCGACCGGCGTATTAAAGTGCTACGGGAACAGGACGGGTCGCCGTTACCCGGTTTTGGTCTTGTGGTTTGGTTTATGAGCCGGAATATCGGCTGATTACGGATACGATTTTGTGTGAAGACGGTCACGCTCAGGAGCGTTCGTTGTTTCCACGATTGTTGGAGTTGGCGGAAGCGAATGATTTGTGGATAGCGGATCGGAATTTTTGTTGTTGGGGATATTTGTCCGGGATTGCTCACAAAAGCGGTTATTTCTTGATTCGTCAACACGCGTCCACTCGTTGGATACCGACAACGGAGTTAGTCAATCAGGGGGAAATTGAAACAGGAACTGTTTGTGAACAAAAAGGATATTTGGAAAGTCCCGAAACAGGGGAACAACTTCCGATTCGCCGTGCAACTCAAAACTCCCACTCGTGACGGCGATACGTTTGTCGCAATATGATGCAATGTATGATGTTGTCCATCGAAGTTGCTCAACCCGAGCAACCGCTAAAATTATCGACATATTATATCGGTCATGAAATCGCGTCGTGCTATCGCGGCTTAGATTTACTGACGGACAATCACGAATGGGACTGGGCGGCAAAAATGAAACCGGAAGAAATCGGCACCTTCCTCTTCGAACTCGCAAAATTGGTCAAATATAAAAATTTCACCAAACGACCGCCCTCAAAAAAAATACCAATAAGAAAAAACGTAAAAAGAAAGAACCACGTCTCAACAAAAAAATTGCTAAACCAAGGAAAATAAAGCAGTTAGGATTAACTTGAAACTGCTGCCGTATGCCCTTATTTTTTAGATGATGGATTACGAATGAAAAAGAAGGGAATAAGGGCGCATCATTGAACGTCATGCGGGCGAATAAGGGAAACGTGATAAATAAGGGCTGCAAGAGTAAAGCCGTTCGATGAAATTGACAGTCGCTCTACAGACGCCAAGTGCGGATTTGTTGGGCGTGGAGCGGCTGAAAAGTTACGATAGTTCATGCGTAACACGAGTTTTTAAAACTTTCCGCATTTCAATTCGTCTTACATTCTTGTTTGGGGCGTTTTCGCGTATTACAATGGACGATAGATTTCAAAATCAAAAACGAATAGAAATTCAGGAGATAATCATGAAGCTTACAAAAAACTGTTTCCTCTTTTCTTTTGCAGCCGTTGCGTTTGTATTCTGTCTTACCGGAGCGGTTTTTGCACAAGCTCTTCCCGGCGGAAGAACGATAGCTCGACCGGCGGCTACTCCGACAGTTCCTCCGGCTACACGTCCCTCTCCCTCTGATTTACCTAATGAGATCAATATGAAAAATCCGATTCCTGACTGTGAAAAATATATCAATGCCGGACTTTACAAAGAGGCGTTTGACGCTCTCAAAATCTGGACGCTCGACTCGCAAGCGGATTCCCAAACAGTCGGGCAGGGATTTCAACTGGCGATTCAGTGTTTACTTCATCTAAATCGTTTTGCGGAAATGGACAACTACCGTGATTCCGTCATTGCCGTTCATCGCAAAAATTGGCGGTTACTAAAAGCGGCGGCAATTTCTTCTCTTGCTTCAAACGGAAGCATTATCGACGGTACATTTGTTCGCGGAAATAATAAAGGCGAGCAAGTCGTTTCACAAGAACGCGATCATGTTCAAAATCTTTTATTACTCAAAGAAGCGACGACGCTTGCGTTGCAAGATGACAATAAAAAAGATGTTGCTGAGTTTTTTCTAGATTTTGCCGCGAGATTTTGTAATTCTAGCGAAGGGTGGAAAATGCAGCTCCTGACCGATTTATCGGGAACGTTGCCGGATTATGAAAAAGCAGAACATTACTACGGAGAAAGATACAACGGCAGAACTTACGCACCGGTCGATGCGGACGGGAATCCGATTTATTACGACGTGCCGAAAAGTTTTGAAGCGGCAAAGAACGACGGCGAACGGTGGCGTTGGTGTCTTGAAATGGCGGTCGAAAATGATCCTTCATGGCTTGAAAACGTATTGCAAACACGGGCGGTCTTTGCGGAATCGCAATTCGGAACAAGCACGCTTTCCGATTATCAATCTTTCTTCAACGCGGCGGAAGATACAACAGAACGCGAAGCGGGTATCTTTGCGTTGCATACGCTTGACGATAGCGAGACAATCGCCAAACTTGCGAACGGCGTAAAACGTTTCAAATTGCGGGACGATTATAATTATATTTCGCTTTATAAACAGATGAGCGAAGCCAAAGCGGATCACTGGAAAGAAGTCGCGTTGAAAGATTTGGCGCAATCTTACGCCAACCGTCGGCAGTTTGATACGGCAGCGAAATATTGGCAACAACTCATTGATCAATTTCCGAATGAAAAGAAAGCAATAGTCAACGGTTGGAAAAACAATCTTAATCAAATTCTCGGCAACTGGGGACGTTTTGAACCGGTGCAAGCCGCCGCGCATGGGAAAGCAACCGAATTAAATTATGTGTTCCGCAATGGGAAATCTGTAACACTGACGGCAACGGAAATTAAAATTCCGCGACTGATCGACGACATCAAAGTATACATCCGAACCAAGCCGCAACGTTTGGATTGGGAAAAAATCAGCGTAGAACAAATTGGCTATCGACTTGTGATAAACGACATGAAAACCGGCGACGCCGGAATCTATCTCGGCAAGGAAGTGGCGAAATGGACGGTTCCGCTCAAGCCCGCCGCAAGACATTTCGACGTGCGAACTACGCTGACAACGCCGATGACGACAGGCGGCGCGTATCTGGTCAAAGCGGAAATGGAAAACGGCAACACGGAATATATTGTCGTTTGGGTCAACGATACGGCGATTGTGCGGAAAACTCTCGATAAGAAAATTTGGTTTTATTTCGGCGACGCGCAAACCGGATCGCCTGTTACCAACGCGAATGTAAACGCCTTTGGTTATTGGCAGGAACATAAGGGCGGAAACAACTTCACGTTTCATATTGACGAGAAAAACTTTCAATCCGACGCGCAGGGACAGCTAACACTCGACGATTCACGGCTGAACAGCAGAGGTTATCAATGGCTAATCACTGCAACAACAAAAGACGGACGATTTGCGTTTAGCGGGTTCAACGGTATTTGGTATAGTCGTTTTTCTGATCAAGAATACAATCAAACGAAAGCGTTTTTTATTTCTGACCGTCCTGTTTACCGCCCCGGCGATCAAGTCGAATATAAATTCTGGATTGGAACGGCAAAATATGATCAACCGTATGATTTGCCGCTTGCCGGGCAGAAAATTCTGCTCGAAATCATATCGCCCCGAGGCGACCGGCTTCTGCAAAAAATCGTTCAACTTGACGCTTACGGCGGTATCGCAGAAAAATTGGATTTACCGAAAGACGCGACGCTCGGTATCTGGTCTGCCGTCATCGGAACGCCGAACACGCAAAGCGACGGTACGTATCAATTCCGAAACTATTACGGCAACGGCTCTTTCCGTGTCGAAGAATACAAAAAGCCGGAGTACGAAGTAACGATTGACGCGCCGAAAGAGCCGGTTACATTGGGAGAAAAGGTTTCGGCGAAAATCAGCGCGAAGTATTATTTCGGCTCGCCGGTAACAAACGCGAAAGTCAAATACAAAGTATTGCGAACAAAACATAACGCCGATTGGTATCCGCTCCGTCCTTGGGATTGGTTTTACGGCAACGGTTATTGGTGGTTTGGTTATGATTACGATTGGTATCCGGGCTGGCGAAACTGGGGCTGTTGCCGTCCGTTGGTGTTGTGGCTTCCGCGCGGCGACGAGCAGCCGGAAATTGTCGCCGAACAGGAAACCGAAATCGGCGAAGACGGTACGGTGGACGTGACGTTTGACACGGCGTTTACGAAAGAAATGTTTCCGAATGACAATCAGAAATACGAAATCACGGCGGAAGTTGTCGATCAGTCGCGCCGCACGATTGTCGGCAAAGGAAACGTGCTGGTTGCGAAAGAGCCGTTCAAAGTTTACGCATGGACAAATCGCGGTTATTATCAAACCGGAGAACAAATTCGCACCGATTTTCAAGCACGTTGTATTGACGGAAAACCCGTTACCGGCAAAGGAACAGTGAAGCTTTATCAAATCACTTACAAGCAGCCGGATCAAAATTCGATGGCAGAACCGACAGAATCGCTTGTTCATACGGAAAATATCGACCTGAACGAACTTGGCACGGGACACGCAACCTTGTCCGCCGCGCAAACCGGTCAATATCGTGTTTCGTGTTCCGTCACCGACGCAACTGGTCATATGCAGGAAGGCGGTTCTGTTTTTTCGGTGCGTGGGAGCGGTCAATCCAACGCGACGTTCCGTTTCAACGAATTGGAAATCATTCCGAACAAAGCGGAATTCGCGCCGGGAGAAAATGTCGAATTACTTGTCAATACGAATCGTCCGAATTCGACCGTATTATTGTTTGTGAAACCGGCAAATGGAGTTTATCTTCCGCCGCAATTATTGAAAATCGCGGGTCAAAGTACAACGGTTACAATTCCGGTGACGCAGCGAGATATGCCGAATTTCTTTATCGAAGCGGTAACAATTTCCGACGGAAAATCGCTGACCGAAGCGAAAGAACTTGCCGTACCGCCCGTGAAGCGGATTCTCAATGTCGAAGTTCGTCCGAATAACAACACTTATAAACCGGGCGAAAAAGCGAGCGTTGCTCTTGTTGTCACCGACCTTGACGGCAAACCGGTTGTCGGACAAAACGTCGTCGCGATTTACGATAAATCGGTCGAATACATTTCCGGCGGCTCGAATGTTGAAGACATTAAAGAATTTTTCTGGAAATGGCGACGCAATCATCATCCGCACACGGAAAGCAATTTACAACATTATTCCAATAACTTGCCGCAACCGAACCAGCCGCCAATGGAAACGCTTGGATTGTTTGGTAATTATGCGGGACAAACCGCGAGCCATTTTAGCAGATATGGCGGCGACAATAGGAGTATGATGTTAGGCGGCGTCATGATGAAAAGCGCTCGTGTTCTCAACCAGCTAATGGACATGGAAGTGAACGCAGAACCAATGGCGGATGCGAATATGGTAGTGGAGACGATGAACGCAAAAGACGACGGTGCATTAAACGAAACGGAACAAGAGCCGCTTATCGAAGCGGCGTTGCGCAAAGATTTTGCCGATACCGCGTTTTGGGGCGGAGTCATTGAAACCAACAACGACGGAATCGCGCAGGTTGAGCTTAATATGCCGGAAAATCTGACAACATGGAAAGTCAACGTCTGGTCAATGGCTGCCGGAACACAAGTCGGCTACGCAACGACCGACGTCATAACGCGGAAAGATTTGATGATCCGAATGCAAACGCCGCGATTTCTCACACAAACCGATCAAATTCTTCTCACGGCAAACGTGCATAATTATTTGTCATCGGAAAAGAAAGTGCAAGTGTCGTTAGAACTGGACGGCAAGCAGCTTGAGTCGAAACAAAATGATCTTGTAAAGAACGTTACGATTTCCGCAAACGGCGAATCCCGAGTTGATTGGCTTGTCGAGGCGAAAGAAGCGGGCGACGCGATAGTACGGATGAAAGCTCTCACGAATGAAGAATCGGACGCGATGCAAATGGCGTTTCCGGTTCAGGTGCATGGCATGTTGAAACAGGAAACGTTTAGCGGTGCGATTCGTCCGAATGATTCCAGCGAGAAAGTCACAGTGAACGTTCCCGCCGCGCGAATTGCGGAACAATCGCGGCTGACGGTGCGTTTTTCGCCGACGCTTGCCGGCACGATGATCGACGCGCTGCCGTATCTTGCCGACTATCCTTACGGCTGTACGGAACAAACGCTCAACCGTTTCTTACCGACGGTCATTACGCAAAAAATTCTTCTTGATTCCGGCGTTGATCTTGCCGCGCTGGAACAATCGCACGCGAATTTGAACGCGCAGGAACTCGGCGATCCGCAACAACGCGTCAAACAATGGAAACGCGAAAAGTATTCCGAATCAAATCCGGCGTACAGCATTGATGAAGTGCAAAAGATGGTCAATGACGGCGTGAAACGTCTTACCGAAATGCAGTTAAGCGACGGCGGCTGGGGCTGGTTCAGCGGCTACGGCGAACATTCTTCGGCACATCTCACCGCACAGGTGATTCGCGGACTTCTCATCGCGCAACAAAACGATGTGAAAGTTGATAAAACAACAATTGAACGCGGTTTGGCTTGGTTGAAAAATTATCAGGACAAACAATTGCAATTATTGAAGAACGCGGAATTGCCCGAAGAACAGCGTCAAAAAATGGAGTGGAAACAATATGCGGACGATATTGACGCGTTTGTAGCGATGGTACTCCAAGACGCGATTCCTGTTCTTGGAAAAAAACTGATAATGGGATGGGAAACAAAAATCGGTCAATATCTTTGGAGAGATAAAGCGAAGTTGTCGCTTTACGGCGTCGCAATGGTCGGAATGTTTTCAGAACGTGCGGGCAAGCCGGAGGAAACCCAGCTTTGCCTCCGCATGTTGGAACAATACCTCGAACAGGACGGCGAGAATCAAACGGCGTGGTTGAATCTTAACCGCACGGAAAATTGGTGTTGGTGGCGATGGTACGGCAGCGAGTTTGAGACGCAAGCAATGTATCTCAAATTGCTGACGCGGGTAAAGCCGAAATCGGACGTTGCGCCGCGGTTGGTGAAGTGGCTGCTCAACAACCGCAAACACGCGACTTACTGGAATTCGACGCGGGACACGGCATTGTGTGTCGAAGCGTTTGCCGATTATTTGCGGGCGACCGGCGAATCAAAACCGAATATGACGGTAGAAATTCTGCTCGACGGCAAAGTTACGAAAACAACGGAGATTACGCCGGAAAATATGCTGACCATCGACAACACATTCGTTCTTGAAGGAACGGACGTCCCCGACGGAACGCATGAGATTGAAATTCGCCGCAAAGGAACCGGCGCGGTTTATTTCAATGCGTATCTTGAAAATTTCACGCTCGAAAATCCGATTTCCGCAACCGGATTGGAAGTTAGAGTCCAGCGTCGTTACTGGCTTTTGACTCCCGCCGATAAGTCGAAAAACGCCGTCGGCAAAGAGGGACAAGTTGTCTCGCAAAAGGTGGAGAAATACGAGAAAACGCCGATAGTAAATCTTGCCAAAGTGAAAAGCGGTCAACTTGTGGAAATCGAATTGATTATTGAAAGCAAGAACGATTACGAGTCGTTAATGATTGAGGACATGAAGCCGGCGGGCTTTGAACCGGTCGAAGTCCGAAGCGGCTACAACGGTAATTCGCTTGGCGCGTATGTCGAATACCGCGACAATCGCGTAACATTTTTTGTCCATCGTTTATCGCAAGGGACGCACAATGTCCGCTACCAAATGCGAGCCGAACAACCCGGTACATTTAGCGCACTCCCCGCGAAAATCGAAGCGATGTACGCGCCGGAATTGAAAGGAAATTCCGACGAATGGAAAGTGAATGTGGTGGATTAAGGGTCGCCAAACAGACAAAACCGTTACAACCTTTACAAAAATCAAATGCGGATTGTTAATTTTGATAAGAAACAAAATTAAGAGGAACGTCAGGCGAAATATATTGTACTGTTATAAGGAACAAAAATATTTTGAGTGTTTTCCTAATACAATCGGAGAGGAAAGATGGCAAAAAAGGTCATATTGGATGTTGACCCGGGAATTGACGACGCCATGGTACTTTGTCTTGCGCTGTTTGATCCTGCTGTTGAAGTGATTGCCGTAACGTCAACCGGCGGAAACGTAACGCCGCAAGTCGCGTCGCGGAATTTACAAGCGATTGTCGAATATCTTGACCCGCCGCGATTGCCGCGAATCGGTTTTGGCGTCGAGGCGGACGACGGCTTACCGGTTGATGGGCGTTACGTTCATGGCATTGACGGGCTAGGCGGAACGAATTTGCCTTGTGCGGTGCTTTTGTCGCAGCACCCTGCGGAAAAAGTTATTTGCGATGCGGTTCGATCCGCTCCGGGTGAAGTCACTGTTATCACGCTTGCTCCGCTTACGAATATCGCCCGCGCGTTTCACCGTGACCCGGAACTGCCGCAATTAGTCGGCGAAATGGTGATTATGGGCGGCACGTTTGACGTTGCCGGAAACATTACTCCTGTGGCAGAGTTTAATATGTTCTGCGATCCCATTGCGGCAAGACAGGTGTTCCAATCCCCTTGCACAAAGACTCTTATACCGCTCGACGTTACGAATCGAATCAAATTTACGCTGGGCGACGTCAACAATTTGCCGCCGGACAGCACGAAAGTCGGCAGTTTTTTACGCGGGATTCTGATGCCTGCGTTCCGGGCATACCGGCAGCGTTTCGGCTTGGAAGGAATCCACATTCATGACATGGTAACATACATGGCGGCTGTCTATCCTGAACTCTTTACGATGAAGGAAGCTGCGGGAAATGTCGAGACGATTGGCGAATTGACCCGCGGTATGACTATTTTTGACCGCCGACGTGTCCCTGATTGGCAAACAAACATGGAAGTTGCTTACTTTGTCCAAAAAGACATTGTTCTTGAACGCACGCTGGAAGGGCTGAGGTTTGCGGCGGAGACATGCGAGAAAAAATCTTAATTTTTGGAATTTCTGTATTTCTTTTTCAATCAATTCGCCCTGTCCCAAGGGACGCTAAAGTCCCTTTTGTCTCTTGGCTGACTCTTTTTTGATTTCTGCCTTTCTTTTGCAAGAATTTCACTCTGACGGCGGCAGATTATAGTATAATTCCGAGGAAAAAGATTAAAGAAGCGGTGTTATCTACATAGAATGTATCATCATTCGGCGGGAACGCAATGATTAAAAGCAAGTATTTTGATGCCGGTTTTAAAGCGGGAAAATATTATTTCAGCGTTGCGATGATTGGCTGGACGCTCCTTGTTTTAATTCTTGCTCTCATTTTTGCTCGACTGGCGATGCGCGATTATTTCGACGAAGCGAAAGCTCAAGCGCGTGCTGCGATTGAGCGCGATCTCAGTTACCGCGCGTGGTGTTCGCAGCACGGCGGCGTTTATGTTCCTGTGACGGAAGAAACGCTGCCTGACCCATATTTAAATCACAATGAACGCGATGTTACGACAACCGACGGAAAGCAATTGACATTAATCGCTCCGGCAGCGATGACAAACGAAGTCCATCACAAAGAACAAGATACGTCGGAATTTCTCGTTTCTCATCTCGTCAGCGATAAACCGTTGAGTCAGACAAACGCCTGCGACGCTTGGGAAGCGAAGAGTTATCATCAATTGTATCACCGCGCGGCGGAGGAAATCGCGGAGATTGTTGAGGTCAATCACGAACCGCATGTCCGCATGATCCGTCCGCTTTTGGTCAGTACCGATTGTATGGCGTGCCATGCGCAGCACGGTTATGAAGTTGGCGACATTCGCGGCGCAATCAGCGTAACGTTGCCGATAAGGAAACTTCTCGACCGCAAATACGCGATTGTGCAACAAGTCATTATCGGATACACGGCGATTTGGCTGATTGGAATGACTGGACTCGTATTGGGATGGCGGAGAATGAAACGGTACGACGCGATGCAAACGCAAACGATAAAAACGTTACGGCGGAAAGAAAACGCATTGCAACGCGCGAAAATTGAAGCGGAGGATGCCAATGAAACAAAAACATTGTTTTTGGCGAACATGAGCCACGAGATACGGACGCCAATGTCTGCGATTCTCGGCTTTTCCGACCTGATGTATCACAAAGAATTAGTGGAGGAAGAGCGGGGACGATATATTGGAATCATCCGCAATAACGCCCGATTGCTGCTGGACATCATCAACGACTTGCTCGACATGACTAAAATCGAGTCGGGGAAAATCCAATTGGAAGCGATTCCGGTTTCGCCGTGTCAGGTATGCGAGGACGTCGTTTCGTTGATGCGTGTGAGGGCGAACGAAAAGAATATCGGCATGGAATCCGTCTATCATTTCCCGATCCCCGACTCTATCATTACCGACCTTGCGCGATTGCGTCAAATCCTCATCAATCTTGTCGGTAACGCGATAAAATTTACAACGCAAGGAAAGGTTGCGGTCGAGGTACGATTCCGTGAAAGCAATGGGCTATATCATCTGGAATATACGGTGCGCGATACGGGAATCGGCATGACGGAAGAGCAAATGGAGCGGCTGTTCGAGCCGTTTATGCAGGCGGATTCCTCAATCAACCGGAACTTCGGTGGAACGGGATTAGGACTTGTCATCTCTCAAAAATTCGCGCATCTCCTTGACGGAAAGATCGACGTAACGAGCACACCCGGCGTGGGAAGTGCTTTTACGCTGACAATCCCCGTGCTTCCGGCGGAGGGATTTCGTTGGATTGAAAAGCGGGAAGAGCAAGAACTTTCTGAAAACGTTCGCAAGAATGAGAGCGTGTTTCAAAAGGAAATACCGAAACGACCGGGGAAACGGGTGTTGCTTGCCGAGGACGGAATCGATAACCAGCAACTTTTCACTATTCTGTTGAAGAAAATGGAAGTGGACTGGGAGCTTGCCGAAAATGGACAACAAGCGGTGGAAACGGCGTTGCGATCCCGCGAAACAGGCAGGATGTTTGATTTGATTTTGATGGACATGCAAATGCCTCTGATGGATGGCTACACAGCCATGCGAACGTTGCGTGACAACGGATGGAACGGAAAGATTGTCGCTCTGACGGCATACGCAATGAAAGGTGATTTAGAACGCTGTAAAGAAGCTGGAGCGAACAGTTATATTTGCAAGCCGGTAAACATCGGCGAATTTATCCTACAAGTCGCAGAAATTCTCGGTAACGAATTCCCCGATTCTCCTTCTCCCGATTTTCAAATTCCATTAGAACTAGGGACAATTGTAACTCTGGGAGCTTTTGGGACCAGCAGCGAGTGAGGAGCGGGAATCGCGTCTCACCATTTTGTTTTGGGCAATGTCTCTTCCCGGACTTCCGCTACCCCGTGCGTGCAGACATTACCGTACACGGCTTCTCAAAACGTTGTTATAAGAGAGCAACAAAAGGAACAAAAGCAGCTCAAGGAACAAGATAAAACAACAAAAACGTAGGGGCAAACGCGAGGTCTGCCTCTACATGTTTGCCGTTTCACTTTATTCCCTAATTCACTAATACCCCTATTATCCGTAGAATTGAGAGTCCCCAGAATGTCGTTCAAAGGGACAATTGTAAGGAAATTTCGGAAAACTCTTGAGGAACTGATAAAAATTTTAAGAATAAATCAGATTTGTCCCCCAATTTATCAGATTTTCTTTTGTCCCTTTTATTTTTTGTGAATTGCTTTGATCTCTTCCTGTGTTAATTCACGGTATTTTATATCGCGGAGCCACCCCTCCGTCACCCAACTGGTAAAACCCAGCGGTTTGTATGGATTCACTTCAATACGTATCGAAATCTCTTTTTCTTTGAGAGTAACGTCTATTTCCGGTTCTTGTTTTTCCGCCGATTTATCCTCCAAGGCATTCACCCAGACTGTTATCCGGTCGTCGCTCACGCAAACACGAAACTGATACCACTCGTCGTCTTTGAAACTGTAATAGGAAGACGTTTCGTTTTCGGAAGCGTCGTAACCGTTGATTGATGAAAGACCAATTGTTCCTCCGCCCCATCCGCCGTTCACAAAAGAGCAGAAAGAATCTTTGACCGGAAACGTAATTGTTCCGAAAAAGTCGTAACCTTTGACTCGCTTTGCCTGATATGTGATTTCATAATTTGTTTTTGGAAAGGGCTTGACGTATTTTATGCCGGTCGAAAGATCCCCCTGACCGAGAACAATACAACCGCTTTCCACTTTTACTTGCCCTGCCGTCGTGTCCTCCGGTGCTTTCCAGCCGTCAAGCGTTTTACCGTCAAATAACGATTTCCATTTTGGGGCGTTTTGCTTTGCCGGAACGGACTCGGCGGTTTTTTCTTGACCGAACAACAATGTTCCAGCAATATTCATCATAACAACAATGAATATCAAACGCCGAGCGTAATGTTTGTTTTCTTTCATTTTGGGAACTCCGATGAGTGAAGATTGACAATACTATTGAGAATACGGACGCATCATTTTTTCGGCGTCAAGTTTCTTCGTTTCTCTGGAACGCCTGAACGCCCTGATCATTTTGTAAA
This sequence comes from Planctomycetaceae bacterium, assembly GCA_031267635.1. Taxonomy (GTDB): domain Bacteria; phylum Planctomycetota; class Planctomycetia; order Pirellulales; family Thermoguttaceae; genus WRMR01. Next base: position 4,153 of record JAIRYX010000221.1, on the reverse strand, counting down.
AATCATGATTCAAGGTTTCGTACCGCCGTATCATTTTTATTTTAAGTAAATCTTAAAGAATATTCAATAGAACGAGGGGATTTTTTATTTTTTCAGCACATTTCTCTTGAAAATTTCACTGTGCGGCATTGAAAGTCGAAAGCTTTTTGGGTAAATTATGAGAAAAGTGAGTTTTGAGAAGAAAAACATTGGCAACCCTCATGAGAAAATAAGGAACAACATGACTGATTTTGAGTCGCTTTATCAACAACGTTTGACACGATATTACACGGCGATGCGCAATGGTAAGCCGGATCGCGTGCCGATTCGTCCTTTTGCCGCCGAAGTCACCGCGGTTTACGCTGGCATGAACTGCCAAGATGTGACACAGGATTATAATTTGGCGTTTGAGGCGATTTTGAAATGTTGCCGCGCTTTCGATTGGGACGCGACGCCAGCCAATATGGTTTATGTTTGGTCGGGAGTCGTGCAATCCGCCGCGATTAAATATTATGCCTTGCCGGGCGTTCAGATTCCGCCGACTACAGCGTTTCAATACCTGGAACCGCCTGAAGATACGGCAAATATGCGGGACGAAGAATACGATCAACTGATTGCCGATCCGACCGGTTTTCTCGCCAATGTCTGGCTTCCTCGCGTGACTTACACAATTCAATCGCCCGGCTCGCCGAATAGTTTTGACAATAATGTTACGCTTCTTTCCGGCATGGCGGCGATGAAAAATTATTTCAACGCCTATAGTCCGCACTTGCACCGCATGAGGACGGAAGCAGGTACGCCGTCGGCGATTTGCGGTATCCTGAAAGCGCCGTTCGACATTCTCGCCGACAAGTTGCGCGGTTACAAATCGCTTTGTATGGATATGTTTATGCGACCGGAAAAAGTTCTCGCCGCCTGCGAAGCGTTGACGCCGCATTTGCTTTATATGGCGAAACGTACCAGCGATCCGTCGAAACTAACGCCGGTCGGATTATGGCTACATCGCGGATGTGTTCCTTTTGTCTCGCCGCCGCAATTTGAAAAGTTCTTTTGGCCCACGCTCAAATATATCATCGAAGAGCTTTGGAAAGATGGGATTCAAACGCTCTTTTATGCCGAAGGAGAATGGAATCCAAATCTCAAACATATCAAGCAACTGCCGGAACAGAGTATTATCTATCACGTGGATCGCGGCGACATTTTCGAGGTGCATCGCGAAGTGGGCGATAAATTCTGTATTAGCGGCGGGATTCCTAACGACTTGCTCGCCTTCGGTACGGTAGATGAAGTACGGGAATGCGTCCGAAAAATCATTGGCGGCGTAGCAAGAGACGGCGGTTATATCTGCGACGCATCGGCGATTATGCAGGACGATACGAAAATCGAAAACCTTTTCGCCATGTGCCAAGCCGCCCGCGAGTTCGGAGAATATTAATTTGAGAAAATACGTGAATGGAATTCACGAAAATTTTCATTGATGAACGTAGATTTTCTAAAAATTGATCTCTGTAAATCTGCGGAATCCGCCGACAACAAGATTTTTGAAGGGATTCCATAAATTTGGATGTAAAAGAATGACATGGCTGATGACGAGAAAAAAATCGCAACGACAAAGCCGCGATTAAAAATTGTTTCAGGCGGACAAACCGGCGCGGATCGTGCCGCGCTGGACGTCGCCATTGAACTTGGGTTGCCGCATGGTGGTTGGTGTCCGAGAAATCGTTTTTCCGAAGATGGGAAAATTCCACAACAATATATCCTTCGAGAAACAAAATCGACAGATTATTCAGTGCGGACGCGATGGAATGTCCGCGATTCCGACGGCACATTGATTTTTTACTATGAACCGCTTGAAGGTGGAACGGCGTTCACGTGGCAATGCGCGGTACAAGAGAACAAACCTGTTTTTTTAGTGGAATTAAACTTCCCTCCGTCACCGGAAGCGTTTTATCGTTGGCTGAATGAAAATTCCATTCGCACGCTCAATGTTGCCGGACCTCGCGAAAGTCGGCATTTGGGAATTTCCGCCGAAGTAAAACAAATTTTCGTCTCTTGGTTAAACCGCGCTATTTCAGCGAACAGTTAAAAACTAAAGATTAAAAACCGAGCGAACCGCTTTCCATTGTACAAATAGAACAGGTCGAATGATGAAAAAGAAAAAGGGACGCCGGATGTTTTATTTTTTGTTGGGAATGTTGCTGCTGATTTATTTCATTGGCTGTCAAGCGGATTTTCTTACGGAGAAACTGGCGTTTCATCCGCCCAAATATCCCAAAGGTCATTGGGAATCGTGGAATGAAACAGGTGATGTTTCTAAAGAGGTTAGTTTTCGCAATACGAAAAATCAAGTGTTGGTCGGGCGGTATTTTGAATATCAAAAAGTTCAAAATTTTCTCTCTGATAGCGTTGCCGATTCGGATATTCCAAACAATGAAACACAAGGTTCTCTCTTGTATTGTCATGGGAATGCTGAAAATATTTCTTATTTGGTTGATTTGGCGATGCAATTGAGCAGTGATTTACGTTGCAATGTCTTGATTTTTGATTATGCCGGCTATGGAAAAAGCGAGGGCAAGCCGACAACCAAAGGTATTCTTGATGATGGACGTGCGGCGAGGAATTGGTTGGCAGCGCATGATGGAATCTCGCGTGAGCAAGTGATTGTTTATGGTCAATCGCTCGGCGGAAGCGTTGCGGTGGATATTGCGGCGAAAGATGGATCGCAGGGATTGATTGTTGAAAGTTCGTTTACGTCGCTGGGCGATATGGGGCGGAAGATGTTTCCGTTCCTACCGGTGAACTATTTGTTGCATGAACGTTTGGCTTCCGTTGAAAAGATCGGCAAGGTAACATGTCCGGTGTTTATCAGTCACGGGAAACCGGACAGAGTGGTTCCTTTTTCACAAGGACGACGCCTTTTTGATAACGCCCAAGAACCCAAAACATTTTATATTCCGCCATCCGGTTATGATTATCATTCCGCACCGCATTGTGAAGAACATCGCAAAAAATTAAAAGAATTTATTAACTCAATTCAATAAAATTTGTAATCTACTCCTCACACTTGAAAATTGGCTTTCATTCTCAAAAGGACATTAGAGACAAGAGGGATTTTGGGAACAGGACAAAAAATGTATGTTTCACACAACAGTTAATGGCATACAAGTTGCCGTCAAAAGCGGTGAATTTTTCGGCAATTTGTCCTCATCGTCCTGGTCCTTTGTGTCTCTAATGTATAGTCAGGTGAAATGATGCGAAATCGTTTATGTTTTACTCATTTCTTAAATTCCGCGACATTGACACTCCAATCTATTGGAGACGCGGCAACAGCGTCTTTGGTTAACGGCGAGTTTTTTGAATCAGTCAATATTTTTGGAATAATTGCCGGTAATTTGGCGCTGCGGGTGGCTTTTTCGTTGAAGTAAGCCATTGATTCTTCCATTGTCATTTTTTGCAACTCGTCCTGCGATTTCCAATCTTCGACGCCTGGCGTTTTGGCTAATGTCATTACAAGTTTGCCGACAGGAACTCCCTCTTTGGAAAAATTTCCTTGCGATGTTTGCATGACGGCTTTTCCTTGTGCGTCGGTTTTTGCTGCCGATGAAATGTTAGCGGTCGGCGGAACCGTTTCCATAACAACGAAAACATCCGCCAACGGTTTATCACTGTCAGTGACCGTTACCGTACAAGGAACAATTGCCGGAAATCCTTCGGGAACGTTGGATTTGCAGCCGTTGAGTAAAAGTGTTGCAAAAAGTATTGCTGCAAAAATTCTTGACATAAACTGCCTTTCTATATTTTGGTTTTGAATGGTACTTAATCGTAGAGGCAGCTCTTACAGTTGCCCCTAATCGTAATGGTGACAGCAAGGGTCTCCATTACATATAAAAACAAAAAAATGAACGGTGAACGGTTACAAACATACCGCATCACCGCTTTTTTCTATGAACTTGCGATGTTTTTACAGTGAAGCATTACTTTCACCGCCGCTTTTCGTTCCTAACGCGCCCCAAACGCCGAAATCGCTTATTCCGGTCTTTTTTGGGCGTGCCGCAGTTGCCGCAACGCCGCTGGTTAGGCAATTGATCGTTTCATTGACAAAATGCACGCTGCCGTCCACATTTGCACAATTCACACCGCCGGTATGATTGCTCGAAGGGCTAATAATCGCCGG
>JAIRYX010000212.1 GCA_031267635.1 Planctomycetaceae bacterium | reverse complement strand
TAAATATTAGCAGCTTAGGTTTTTGTACCTATATTTATTGACATAAATCACTTAATTTTGACAAATTGTAACTCCTGTACAAATAACGGTTTTATACTACTGAATAGTTACCATTTTTTATTCTTTTTGGGTTTCATGTTTTATTATTTTCGACATTATTAATAATTTTAAAAATCTCAAACGCAACTTGTGGTACTATTGCGTTTCCGTAGGCTTCGATTGAGTGTTGCCGCCAGCTTGGAATGGTAATACCGTCCAGTCGGTCGGGAAGCCCATCATCTCTGCCACAAACAAGGGATTGAGAGGGGAATGAAGTCCATAATTCCCGCGAAGACTCCTTAAGCCTATGTCTGTTGTTGTCCCACTCCCGTCGTTTTTTAGCGGTGTTGGCAGGAACGATTTCCGATAAAAAACCGTCCGTCCGTAACCGATGTTTTCCAAGTCAATAATGATCTTGTCAAAGACCATTCCGTCGTCGATAGCAAGCAACCCACAAACATTCTCAATGACTGCCCATGTCGGCTTAACTTGCCGTAATGCTCTGCACATTTCCGACCAGAGGTAACGAGAATCTGCTGTGCCTTTTCCTATAGTTTCTTTATAGACCTTAAAATCATGTTCGCTGCTTTTGGATTCCTGTACATCAATGATTTGCTGAGTGTTCCGCTCAATGATGACCTGTGTCTTCAGCGTGTGCCGTTTTTTTTCCCGAATAATACTCTTTTGGGTTCTTTTTGGGGCGATTGATCGGGCTTTCGGTAACATCGACCACGACGTACTGAATTGATTCTGATTTCCTCTTGAGCTTCTTTTTCCTGGGCAAGGCAAACGTGCCGTCTTGAACCAAGGTGTCTTCCACCCATTGGATGGCCAGGCAGACCGTACCCTTGCAGATGCCGTATTCCGACGCGATACTGTCCATCGCCCGGTACTCCCGCAGATATTTCAGCGTAATACACAACTTGTCTGCGACCGTCAATTTGGGCGGTTTACCGCCTTTTTGATGCAAAACATCGTATTCCCTTTGAAGAATCGACAACATTTGTTTAAACCTGTCGGGGCTTACCCCGTGCAACCGTTTAAAAAGAACCGTTTGGGCATCGTCCGCCTTATTTTTATTTTCCATGACCTCATTATAGCATTTCAAGGTTCTTAAACAAGTCTAATGCAAAAACAACTCGCCAAGTTGACTAAACCCTTGCCCAAACAATACGCCGCCTACTACGGCGAAGACTGGAAAACACAAGGCGACTGGCTCGGACGAACAACAAAAAATTGGGCGATCATGTGCGCCGCCGTATCGCCGCTTGATCGCATGGTGCGTATTACCAATGATTACTACATGGCAAATAGTTTTATCGGACCGAACGCAACCCGCGACGATACCATTCGTCGTTGGGTTCATTGGATTAAAACAGATAATCCAAAAGTGCTGTGGGATCCTCTCAACGGCTATCGCCGTCAAGCGGAATGGGACGATCACGGTGAAGCATATCCATTGGCAAAAGATGGTCCCGACGTTTGGTACTTGCTTGAAATAAAACACGACGGAATGTTTCGGCATGGTTTGTATTTTTACAATAAAGACGGACACGGCGGACATAATCGAATGCGTGATTACATCATTGAAATCTATCCCGCAAAAGAAGGATGGAAGGGTAAACCGTACTACACTTGGCGGCAGTATTCATTAGACACGGAACGAACAGCACGCACAACGCTGCCGCTTGTCAAGAGTCGCGTTCGTGATTTTTGGGGCGGCGTGTATAAACAATTTCTCTTGCCAAGAGGTTTCTACTACGTAAAAATACGTAAAAATTATAGTTACAATACTATTGTTTCGGCAGTGATTGTTGAACGGTTAATGGGTAAGCCTACGCGCGATGAAATTGTCGACATATCTTTTGTTTCAAAATTTTTATCTGATGAAAGTCGATATAAACGCGTTCCGCCGCCTTTCCCGAAAAATTTAGATGCAAACGAGAGCTGGCGTATTGTATCTTTTTGGAATAAACTGGATAATACATACGACAAGGTTAGCGGTATGGCAATTCAACGTAAACAACGAATCGCAATTTATCAAGCCGCGATAGAAATGTCAAAACAAGATAAAAACATGATACCGGCAGTCGAATCAATGAAATGGCGGCTCAATCAGTGGGACGAAACACAAAGGAAAGAATGGTTGGAAGCAATGGGAACAGCTTTTAAAAAACAGTACGACACCAGTGAATCATTGCGTAAATCAATTGAATCACAAAAAGAAGGACCGCCAAAGTACATCCACGAAAAAATCGTGGGAGAAGACTAATTTTAAAAACAACTTTAACTAAAAATTTAACTTGGAGAACAAAAATGAAAAGAATTTTTTTGGTAGGCATCTTAACACTGCTTCATGTTGCTACAGTAGCTGCTGACGTAACAGTTTATGTCAAGGCTTCAAAAACAGGACCAATTGACACGACAACTGATAAGGTCAAAGAAAAAATAGGCAAAGATGAACAGGTGAGTTACGAGATAACAGGTTCATACAACGGTCAACCGCCGCTTAATGCGGAAGAGAAGGTAACAGATGCGTCGTGGGAATACACGATTTCGGCAGGTCAAAATGTAACTTGCAATCCTACTTTCGGCTCTAGTCATAAGGCAACATTTACTGCGTCGTCGAGCAATGCCGGTGAATACACAATCACGATAACGATGAAGTTGATTCTCACAATTACAAAATATAAGCCCGACATGACAACCGTCGTATCAACACGAACAACCAATCCATACTATGGAACAACGGCTGCTACGCTTGATGTCTGGGGAAAATTAGAAATAGATGCTCCTGAATATTTACCTGTCAACAGCACTCGCCAGACTGTAACGATAACTGTTGATGCAACATTAACTGGCGGAACGCTTACATTGACGGCTACGGATAAATTAAAATTGTACGAAAATAGCACTGGCGGTGCTGGTACAAATTCTTTGACATTATCTCTCACAAATAACACGGCAACATGTTATGTTGTATCGGGCGATACACCAAGTGCCAACGCAAGCGATCAAGAATTAACCGCAACCTATAGCGGAACAAATACGGAAACAGCAACAAATGATTTAACCGTGTATAAGTTGACAATTGAGGCACCCAATAAAATGGTAGATATCGGTAACGGAAAATTCGCCGTGCCAGTTATGTTCAATGACGATCACGATTGCGGTAAAACATACACCGCAAATTGGAGTTGTGGTACTAATTGTTCTCGTGTGACTTCTAGTGGTAAGTGTCCCGATGACACACATCGTGAACTTGAACCTGTATGGGATTATTTGTACGCAGGAAGTTACAATGAAGACGATCTTGTCGCTTTCAAGGTTGAAATTAAACCGACCGATATGGCTGGAGATGTGACTGTTAGCCCTTTCTTAGATTCAAATATACGATTTTGGAAACAAGCAAATAAAGGTGATAAAAATTCAATTATCACTGAAAAAAAATACAGCGTTTCTGAATTGCCTCAAAAGTTGTATGTCGAGGGAATAGGCATCGGACTAGGCTTAATTGTCGCAAAATATACTCCACCAGAAAATAAAACAGTCGAAGAAACAAAAACGCTTATTTGCGCAGTTGTATCACTGATTGAAAAACAAAATGGTAAACGCTGGATAATCAATGAGAATGCCAAACCAATTGAATTTTCAGTTGATTTTGGTACTTTTTTTTCTGATAAATTTACGTGGACAATACCCGGACATAATAATCCAACGAGTATCGGAACAAAGAACACAACTACCGTCACATACGGAGAAAGTGGATACGATGTAACTTTGCCTGAAGACGCAGCAAATAGACGATTCACTACTACTGTCTCGGTGTCTATAGATGGCAAATTAAAACTCTCCAAAACTATCAGAGTCGCACAAGCAACATACCAAGGAACCACAGTGGCAGGAAGTTTAGGAGAGAGACGAACTCAGGTACCGACTCTAGCCGCTTTGCCAACAATGGACACAATGCCAGCGGCACCAAATTACTACTCTGCTGAAAATTATGATTCACGATTTGGTACGAATTTTGCTGTAACAGACAATAAAAAAATTAGGTATGCAACAAAATTAACACCTTATGGACGAACATTGGCAACTTTTACTGGCAGTGATATAAAGATTTTTGCTGTTATGGTATCGAATGTGGCGTATGATGATGGTTTAAAACTTGCTGACCTCATGTCTATAGCAGAGCATGAAGCCAGACACGCAAACCAATTTATTTGGATGTGTGCGGATAACCCTAATTGGATGAAATTAGAACGAAGTATTACTATTGACAAAGTAGCAAACTTTGCGGAAGCTGACGCTTATACTAGAAACATGCTGTCGCAAGGTTGTTGGAAATATATTGCTACACGTTTCGAACTCTTTAAGGCGGAGAACTATGACAAAGCCGTGGCGACGTATGAGAAAAAAATACGTGATACCGCCAATTCTTCTCGAAGTAATAGTGATACCGAACTATTGAATGCAATGAAATCGATATTACAAGACGTTTATAAGGAAATACCTTTTGAAGAAATGAAAAAAACGGGTTATGAACATAATGTACGTCCGCCGCGTTCGTTTTAACTATAAAAAATAGGAGATAATCAAATGTTTAAGAGAATATGTTTATTGCTTGTAATGTTTTTTTCCGTGTCTTTTTGTTTTTCACAAGAGGTGAAAAATTTTGAAGAGTTCGAGGAAACCATGTCGTTGGCAAGTGAAGTATGGTACAACATGCTGTTTTTAGATGGACCGGAAAAGGAAAAACGCTATCAACAAGTTTTATGTTATGATATGGCAAAAAAAGTTGACAAGTTGAGAGCATGTCCCCAATATTACAATAACGGAGCTGTTTCAACTGTGATTGCCAAATTCGATAGTGCAAAATCGTTTTGCCTTTTGGATATGGTCAATTATTATCAAAAGAATTTGACCTTATCGAATGTAATGGAACATCTTGAGATGTTTGGAAGTACTACTGGAAGATATTCGTATGTTAGCTATGAATGTAAATATTTAATTCTACCGTTGACAGTTGAAAGTAAATATGAACTGAAGGAAGGAATCGAAATCCTTGTTCAATGGGTACGTAGTCCAATGCCACATATTGACACGGGTTTTACTTATCGCCCTCTGGAACTTATATTTGAACAACTTGGTCTATTTGACAAGGCATGGCGGATTCAACTGGAAATGGGACAAAATTACTATTATGGCTATTTTAATCCACGTTCTACTGGAAAATATAATTCGTACTATTTGTGTGCTGCCAATAATGCGTATCGTGCGGGTAATAAGAAACTTGGCTGGTCTTTTTTGATGAATGCGGCTGTTTTTGAATATAAAGATGATGCATTTAAGCAGGCAATGGAAATGGCTAAAGTTTGGATTGATGTTGAATCTGGCAAAAGAGAATTACCGGAACAAAAAATACTAGCCGGTGAAGAACGCAAAAAAGCATTTCTCGAAATCGTCAAACGCTATCAGAAAATGAATGCACACCCACGAGCGTGGTTGTTTATTCAGGAAAATAAAAAAGAGTTCGATGATGCGGATGCCTTGATCAAAAAAGTACAAGATGATTGGCTATATGTAACCCAAATAATTATGAGAGGATTTCAAAAAAGACTGAAAAAACTTATTACTGAACTTTTGCAAAATGGCATTTCACACTATAAATCAAAGGAGTTGAAGCATCAAAAAACGCCAAATTTTATTGTATTATCGTATCATATATTATTTTTCAAAAATTGATGTGCTGGAAAATCAAGGGTTTCATAACATAGAC
>JAIRYX010000194.1 GCA_031267635.1 Planctomycetaceae bacterium | reverse complement strand
TTGCTGGATTGCTGGATTGCTGGATTGCTGGATTGCTGGATTGCTGGATTGCTGGATTGCTGGATTGCTGGATTGCTGGATTGCTGGATTGCTGGATTGCTGGATTGCTGGATTGCTCTGCGCATACTTCGTCTTTGCACTGAAAATTCTGATGTTAGGATTTCGATTCATCAAGACATTTTTTATGCCTTGCAACAAAAATTTTTAGAAGTCTTAAGCAATCGCCGTGCCAGATAAGAAAACTTCAACACCGGCAAACAGCAAAATAGAGAAAGAGAGCGAAAAACAAGGGTGAAAAATTTTCATCGCTGCCAAAAAATTTTGTTGATTATGTCTTGTCGTGAACATTTTGCCCGTGATATTTACTGGTAAACCGTGATATTTACTGGTAAGCCATGATATATTACGGCACGAGAATGTGCGAGACACGATAACGAGAAGGCAGGGACAAGAAACGATTGGGACTTTAGAGACAACAAATCTGCCCCCAAAGTCCCTTTTGGGATGGTAACTGACGCCATAGTTTTCTATTGCGTTTTCAAATATTGTTCCCCCAAAAATGACAGAATCAGCGAAATTTTCCTCACGACTTACTCAACACAACAATCGACACATTCGCGTTTAAATTTGGGTCTTCGGTGACGGGACATCCTTTTTCTGTGTCGAGCGAAACAGCTTGGTGGATACGGTAACCCTTTGTGGAGCAAAAGTCTTTGAAATCCGCGATTGTCAAAAAACGCACATCGTCGGTGTTGTGCCATTGCCGCGTCGAGGTGTCGTCAAGACGCGGAGCGCGTCCCCATTCGGCTAACGCTTTACGGTAACGGTGATAGCCGAGGTTCGGAAAACTGACAATTCCGCGAATCCCGACCCGCAGCATCTCTTCAAGAATCAAATCCACATCGAGAATCGTTTGCAACGTTTTGGAAAGAACGACAAAATCAAATTGCTTGTCCTCGAACGCTCGCAAACCCTGATTCAAATCGCTTTGCACCACGTCGAAGCCCTTCCGCATTGATTCCAGCACCGCTTTTTCGTCGAGTTCAATTCCCATCACGCGGCGATGTCGGCGGTTTTTGAGTAACTGCATCAATTCGCCGCTTCCGCAGCCGAGATCAAGCACTTTCGTTCGCAACGGAATTAACTTGACAATTTCATCATAATCAATACGTCTTCCTTCGACAAAAAAGTGCCCCGGCGACGGCGTCATGGATTTCTCGGCAGCTTCCGCGAACGTCTTTTGAACTTTCGATGATTCATTATTATGAGACGTTGTTTCGCCGGCATTATGCTCTTCCGTCGCAGTTTTTTCGGCAAGGACGACGGAGTTGCTGTTTTGTTTCAACGTAATCGTTTCGTCGCTTTCGTATTCGACAAATATATCGTGCTCCACGTTTTGCAAAAACGCCTGAATCATTCCGCCGTACATATCAAGGTCGTTTTCCAGCAAAAAGGAATCATGACCGCAATCACTTTGAATGTTACAATAACTGATTCGCTTATCGCCGCGCAACGCGTCTTCGACAAGCGTCTGCGTTTGAAACGGCGGAAAAAGCCAATCGCTCGTAAAACTGAGAATCAACCAACGGCACATCGTTCCGCGAAGCCGGTCGGTTAATTCTTTTGGATTATTGCCGAGGTCAAATTTATCCATCGCCAGCGACAGCGTTAGATACGAGTTCGCGTCAAACCGCTCGACAAACTTGTTTCCCTGATAGGCGAGATACGAGCCGACGGAAAATGTCGTTTCAAACGAGGTTTCAATATTACGTCCTTCATTGCGGTTCGCGTCGAATTTTTTGACCATTCCTTCGCGGGAAAGATAAGTGATATGTCCCAACATTCTTGCAATCGCAAGTCCAACGGCGGGACCTTGCTTTTTGTCGTAATACTGTCCGTTGAAAAAATTCGGATCGTTTTTGATAGCGTTGCGTGCGACAATATCAAACGCTAACGCCTGACTTGTCAATCGCGGACTGGCGGCAATCACAACCGAACCTACCATACGGTCTGGAAAACGAGTCGCCCAATCAAGTGTCATCAATCCGCCGAGCGAACCGCCGATCACCGCGAGCAGCCGCGAAACACCGAGATAATCGACAAGCCGTTGCTGTACTTCCACGATATCGCCGATTGTAATTTCCGGGAAATCGGTGCCGTAAGGCTTACTGGTTTTCGGATTGCTACTATCAGGTCCGGTCGTGCCGCGGCATCCGCCGAGCGCATTCGCGCAAATCACAAAATAACGGTTCGTATCAATCACTTGTCCGGGTCCGACAAGAATATCCCACCAACCGGGATCGTCGTCGTTATCATGCGCGGCAACATGCGAGTCGCCGGAAATCGCATGACAAATAAATACGGCATTATCACGCCGTGTGTTGAGTTTACCATAAGTTTCATACGCGACTGTTATTTCAGACAACTCCGTTCCGCATTCCAACCGAAGAGTCGAATTAAACGTCACATATTTGACATGTTTCAACTCGCGCGACGACCGAACAGTGTCGCTACTTTCAAAAAGATCGTCCATAGGAAATGAAATCAGTTAAAGGAAAAATCGTCTATAAAATATTTATTATATCACCAAGTCTTTGTTTTGTGCAGGAGATAGGCGAGCGTTGAGTTTTTGCAATACTGAATGCACGAATGAAAATATTGTGGATAGAAATAGTCCATTGTTTTTCAAAACTTATCGGTGTATAATATTTTTAAGCGTTAAAATTTCACGGTACGGAGGCGAAAGATGAGCGAGCAAAACAATGACCGAATCATTACGCGCAACACGTTTTTTGAAGAAACGCTTGGAATAATTACGCTTTCTGTCGCGTTTTTGAAAAGCTATCTGCCGCGAAAAATTCAGAGAAAACTCAATTTTGAAAAATTGAATTTTGAAAAAATCCAATTTCGTAGCGGCGGCGCGTTTGGGGAATCGCAACCGGATATTGTGTACCGCGTGCCGACGCTCAAAGAAGATCACGTTGTTCATATCCATGTGATTATTGAATATAATTCGTTTGACGATCAGGGAACTATTTTTCAGCTACACGATTATGTGAATCAATTATGCAGTGAAGAAGTCCGTGCCAATTTGATTGACCCGAAAACGAAAAAGCGGAAAAAATGGACGCAGCAATTTCTCTTATCGCCTGTGATTCCGATCATTTTGTATTACGGCGAAAAACCGTTTACCGGAAAAACGGAATACGCCGACTTGATTAACGTCAAAGGCATTGAGGAAATTCGCACTTATCAGCCGCGTTTGAGGGCGATTTTAGTGGACTTAACGTTCATTGCCGATGCTCAACTTCCGCGCAATCCTGACGCTCCCAAACTGTACGTGATCTTGCAGATTATGAAAATCATTTTCAGCAAAATTCGGACAATGCTGAAAAAAAGGTTTTGCGAAATTCTCGACGAGTTAAAACCGTACTCGCAAATTTCTAAATACCGCCGCTTGATTAGAGAGATTTGGCGTTATTTAGTCCGCAATACTGAAAAAATTATAAAAGCGGATTACGAAGAAATTGAAATCATTGTTCGCGATGCAATCGGAAATGATAATATGCCGACGTTGGTGCAACGTTGGGAATCACGAGGAGAAGTGAAAACAATTCTTCGTTTACTTGCTTGGCGTTTTGGCACAATCCCAAAACTTATTGAGGAACAACTTTCAGAAATGACCGACATTGAGCGGCTTGATCAACTTTTGGAAATCGCCTATTATTGTCAAACGCCGGAAGAATTTCAAAACAGACTGAACTATCGCTTGCGGAAGCAGGCGGGGTGCCTTCCGCGAGCTACGGACTGAAGTCCTAACGCTCGCGGTGATAGTGTTTTTATCGTGTTTGCTATTTATCGTCTCAATAGTTTCGATTGAAGGCGAGGGATTTAGCCCCATCTTTGAGACAATAAAAAACGTCTATAAGGAAAGGTACGCAAAAGATACCTGCGCAAGCAATATTAGTGTGTAGTCTGATATTGAAAATGAATAGTAACAATGAATATTATAACAAGCCGATAAGAGTCTCTTACATTTCATCTTATAACGCTCTCCTCACTCGATGAGTCGGTTTTCCAAAAATTGGTTTGGGATGTTCTTTTTCTTCCGAGACAATTTGCGAGACCGCGTCAAAGTTTTTGAGTTCGGCACGTTTGAGTAACTGGTTGATTCGCATTTCAATTCGCGTTAATTCTTGTCCTTCTTCGGCGGTGACAAATGTGTAAGCCGTACCTTCACGTCCCATGCGTCCGGTGCGTCCGACACGGTGGACGTAATCGTCGCAATAAACCGGAATGTCATAATTAATGATGTGCGATATTCCAGATACGTCAATTCCGCGTCCGACAACATCGGTGGCGACAAGAATTTGTAAATTTCCCGCGCGAAAGCGTTTCATCACACTGTCTCGCACATTTTGCGACATGTCGCCGTGTAGTGATTCAAGACTTTTAAATTGATCTTCCAGCAACCGTTTGAGGCGATCCGCTCCGCGTTTTGTACGACAAAAGACAATCGCTTGTTTCGGATTCTGTTCTTTCAATAGACAAATCAAGCCGTCCAACTTTCGGTCGCTGTCAATCGTGATATAATATTGGTCGATGGTTTCCACCGCCATTTGTTTTTCGGAAAAATCAAGAACTTTCGGTTCCCGCATATAGCGTTCAGCAAGCCGCACCACATCTTTGGGAAGCGTTGCGCTGAACAGAAGCGTTTGACGGTCAGGCGGAGTCAACCGCAAAATCTTTTCAATCACCGGACGAAAACCGATGTCAAGCATTCGATCCGCTTCGTCCAACACGACCCAAATCAACGCTCGAAACACCAACGCATTCCGCCGCGATAAATCTAAAATTCGTCCCGGCGTGCCGACAATAACATCGACTCCTTCCTGAAGTTTGCTGATTTGTTGCGCAATCGGTTTTCCGCCGTAACACGCGACAATTTTTATATCGCGTCCTTTCGCTAATTTTTCCGCTTCGTCGCGCACTTGAACCGCTAATTCGCGAGTCGGCACGAGAATCAACGCAACCGGTTCGTTGCCAGCCGGACAAGCGTCCCAGCCCTCCAGAATCGGAATGACAAACGCTGCCGTTTTGCCTGTTCCTGTTCGCGCTTGTCCCATCACATCATGTCCGGCGAGAATTTCTGGAATTACTCCCGCCTGTACCGGCGACGGTTCGTCATAATTTGCCGAGCGAAGCGATTCCAATGTTACTTGAGAAAGTTGCAAATCGCCGAAAGTTTTCGACAAATCGTTTTTCTCCGCCTCTTCAAACGTAGCCGACGACATTTGCGATTCATCAAATTTTGTACCCGCAAAAGAATCGGCGGCTACCGATTGTTGTTTCGTACCGCCGGATTTGCCGCGTTTTTTCGACGATTTCTTTGAAGGAATTTGCGAAGACGCAACCGCAATTGCTTCTTTTTCATCAGCCGATTTATCAATCAACGCCCTCGGCTCTTTCGGCAACGTTTCTTGCTGGAATCGTTTTGTGTCGCTGGAATCGGTGTTTCTTTGCTTTTTTTTTACAGTATGTTCCGGTTTTTTAACGTGTTCCGCCGCAACAATCGACTCGCGAGATTCCTGCGTGAACAGCTTTTGCGAATTGTTTTTTGGCGGCGTGGGAGTTATCGACTCCTGTTTCGGCGACGCTTGCGGTTTTGAGCGTTGCGATTGTTTCGGCGGCTCGCGTCCCAGAGAAGGGGAAACCGACGCAACTTTCGGCGGTTTTTCAACAGAAATCGTCGTTGGATTTTTTTGCGATTTCTGACGACGTGTCGTCTTGTTCGTCGTAGGGATATTTGTTTCCGTTGCTTTGGCGACTGTCGTGATTGTTGGAGTTTCTGGCGAAATAAACGCTGCCGTCGACAAATAGGTTGCCGGATAATTCAACGTATCGTCAATCACAAGATTTGCCGCTTCTTTACGAATCGCACGTTCCTGCCGCGTGGAACGTTTTAACATTTTTTTCGTCGCGTCAATCCGCAACGAAATTATCGCGCCTTTCGACAACGCTTCCGACGGCTGATGTGTTACTGTAACAGCAACCGGCGGCTCGACAATCGCGTTTTCTGAAACTTCTATAACGGGCGGTTTCGATTGCTGCTTGTTGTGCGGCGTATTCGCTGGCTGCGGTGGATTTTTCGCCGCTTTTTTATTTTGAGACAGATTAACATTTTGGGGCTTTTGTTGTCTGTTCTTCTGACTTGACTTGTGTTTTTGCTTCTGCCCGGACGCAACGGAGAGGTCAACTTGTCCGTCGTCGGTAACCGTCAAACCTTTATCGTCTTCGTCATCAAACAAACACTCGTCTTCGTGCATCGGCAGTTGGTGTTGCGGCTTTCCGCGAGTATTCGCGTTAAGCAACGACGCATCGGAAACAAAAACCGCCTCAGAAACAACCCCTGCCGCATACTTTGGTACAGCTTTGTCCGTGGCGTTTTTTGCAGCGTTTTGTGGATTTTGAGGAGCTTGTTGTGTCTTTGGAGGTTTTGTCTTTTTCTTCGCTTTTTCCGCTTTCATCGCGGCGACTTTTTTCTCGATAGGCATGTCGTCATCGTCGTCATCCCAATCGTCGTAAGAAGAAAATTCTTCCCAAAACGCACCGTAACTGGGAATCGGATCGAAAACACCGTTTTCCTGATTGTCTGTAATTGGTTGCGAAGACGATAATTGATTTTTTTGCGGATTCCGTTTCTGCTTGGAACCGCTGGTTTTTTGATTATTATTCCTAGCCAAGTTCACTATTCCTGTTTTATCATATTTTATTTATTTATATATTATACTCTTTTTGTTTTCGTCATTTATTGAAAAATGACAACCAAATTTTAATTGATTTGCATTAACTAATCTACTCAAGCAGTAAACAAAAATTTTTGGCTCTATTCCGAAAGCGGATTTGATGCTTTGAAACTACCCGTAGGTGAAACCAAACGTTCCAATTTTGCACAAAATACACAAAAAAGGGATAAGACTTATGATTGGTAATCCAGGTGGTCTAATTTTCTCGTATAAACTATCATACATCAACTCGAAACCGAAATTGAACCATAAAAAATTATGGAACACATCTTGCCGTTTATTGTCAAACGGCTCTGCGGATCTATTTTTCTTAAAGTTTCTTTAATTTTATCATACACAACCTGATGAACAGGATAATATTTTTTCCGCAATTTCTACTGCGTAAGCCGCCTGCGACGCGGGGACGATTGATTTTTTATGATGCAAAACAACATTCACAAAATCCGCCATTTCTTCTGCAAGAGCGTCGCAGGAATCATACGCGAGTTCGCTGAAAGGAAGATTTTTTACCATAAAATCGGGCTGGATTTCCGCAATCGTTTCCGGTGCAACATGGTCCGGCAAAAAACGTCCTACTTTCACGTCGTCGGACACATGAATTGACCGGATCGTTCGTGTCGCAAAATTTACAATCATTGTTTGATAAGCAGATGAAACTTTCATCACGCGTTCAACGTCATGCTCAATACGCGACGCAGTAAAATTTGCGACCGTCCCGTTTTCAAAAGTTAATCTTGCTTGCGTGAAATCCTCAAATCCTCCAATCGTCGAAAAACTGAAAGCGTCAATTTTGAGAATATTAGACGGTACAGCCGACAAAATCAAGTCCAAATCGTGAATCATCAAGTCCAGTACAGCGCCGATGTCAGTGGAACGAAACGTATAACCGCTGGTGCGGCGAGCGTCAATCAAACATGGAACACCCGATTGAAGCAAGGATTTCGCGGAAAACCACGCCGGATTGTATTGTTCCGTGTGTCCTACAGTCATTTGTACGCTATTCTTTTCGGCGAGTTCCAACAAAGTTTTTGCATCGGAACTTGTTGTCGTCATTGGCTTTTCGATAAGAAGTGAAATCTGCTTTCCGAGTAAAAATTTTGCCGTCTCGAAATGCAAAACGGAAGGAATCGCGATGACCGCCGCTTGAATTTGTTCCGCAAGCTCCGCTAACGAATCGAAAACACGGCATTGATATTTTTCGGCGAGTTTTTCCGCACCAAAACGATTGACATCATAAACGCCGACAAGTTCCACCTCATTGTGAGCCGTCGCTTTTGACGCATGAAACGAACCGAGCCGCCCCGCTCCGACAATTCCAAGTTTAAGACGCTCCATTTTTCTTCCTTTGGATTTCATTGATATAAAACACCGGAGGCAAAATGAACCTCCGGCATTTTATTTTCAGACGGCATATGTTATGCCGTCGATTTTATCAATCGACTTATTATTAGTCTTTTTTCGGAATCCGCATTCCGTAGAAGGATCTCCACACGAAGAAGAGTCCAATGGCAAGGAACACTACTGACAGGACAACTGTTGTCCAAGCATAAGCTCCGCCATAAACCGGCGCACCAGCCGCATCTTCAGCAATCTGTTTTGCTTCTCCAATCTTCTCGCTTGTGTATTTGAACGCGATGGCAATTTCTGTCGCCAAGAGTCCAAATAACGTCGAGAATTTAATGATTGGGTTGAGCGACACGGATGAAGTGTCTTTGAACGGATCGCCGACCGTATCGCCAATGACGGCGGCGGCATGCAATTCAGAACCTTTTTCCTTGAGATCAACTTCAACGACTTTCTTTGCGTTATCCCAAGAACCGCCCGCGTTTGCCATGTAAATTGCCTGAAACAAACCAAATATGGCAATCGACACCAGATACGCGACAAAAAAGTTCGGATCAATAAACGCAAACGCCAACGTTAAAGTAATCAACGCAAAGAATATGTTGATCATCCCTTTTTGGGCATACTGCGTGCAAATTCTCACCACTTTTTTCGAATCTTCAATATCCGCTTCGGTTTTGTCGAGGTTCATATTTTTCTTGATGAACTCGACGGCTCGATAAGCGCCGGTTGAAACCGCTTGCGCCGATGCGCCGCTAAACCAAAACACCACAGCGCCGCCGCAAATCAAACCAAGAATAATCGGAGCGTTGGTGAGCTCAAGACTGAGAAGACCTTTACTTTGCAACAACAAAATGATTGAAAAAATCATCGTTGTCGCACCGGCAACGGCTGTTCCGATTAACACCGGTTTCGCGGTGGCTTTAAACGTGTTTCCTGCGGAGTCGTTAGCTTCCAGATAATGTTTCCCTATTTCAAAGTCAGGATCAAAGCCGTAATCTTTTTTAATTTCTTCTTTGATACCCGGAATTTTTTCAATTTGCGACAACTCGAAAATGGATTGCGCGTTATCTGTCACCGGACCGTAACTATCGACCGCAATCGTAACAGGTCCCATGCAGAGGAATCCAAACGCGACAAGACCGAACGCAAAAACCGGCGCGTGAGGTCCGAGAATCTGGTCAAGACCAAGATTGGCAATACCGTAAGCAAGTGCCATCAAAGCGGCGATCAAACCGCCCGTCCAAAACGCGCTGAAGTTACCGGCAATAATACCGGAAAGAATGTTCAACGATGGACCGCCTTCGCGGGATGCGGTAACGATTTCTTGAACATGTTTCGATTTGGAACTGGTAAATACTTTTGTAAATTCGGGAATCAACACGGCGGCGAGCGTTCCGCAACCAATAATTCCGGCAAGTTTCAACCAAGCCCAGCCGAAATTGTTGAGCAACAGGAAACTCATCACAAAAGACGTCCCAATGCAAAGAATCGCGGCAATCCAGATAAGACGCGTAAGCGGTTCTTCAAAATCAAACTCTTTCTTTCCTGCATATTTTGCTTTAGAAATTGCTTGGTTGACAAAATAGGAGCAACCCGAAAGGAAGTCCATCAAAAACCGCATTGCGAAAATCCAAACGATCAATTTTGCCTGCAAATCGTGGGCATAATAATCGGCGGCAATGTAACGATTGTAAAGCGTTTCGTCATCTTTGCTGTAAGCTTTAGCAGTTGCTTTCACTTGTGCAAATTCGTGTATTTTCGCTTTATCAACGCCTTCCTTTTCAATTTTGTCCTGTTCCGACAAATACTTCTGAAAAGGCGTTTGTTCTTGTTCTGTTTGAGCAACCACAGACGCTGTTCCATACCATGCGTCAAATGTTTTTTCACCAGTTGTCAAAAGCATGTTCGGCGTAATGGCAAGGACGATGAACGTGATGAGCGCAACGCCCGTTACGCCGTAAGTCTCAAAACCGTCCGCTGTCGGACCGACGCTGTCGCCGGCATTGTCGCCGGTACAGTCGGCAATCACGCCTGGATTACGCGGGTCGTCTTCGCCGACTTTAAACACGATTTTCATCAGATCAGAACCGATGTCGGCAATTTTCGTAAAAATACCACCCGCGATACGCAGCGCACTTGCGCCGAGCGATTCGCCGATAGCGAAACCGAGAAAGCATAAACCGACAATTTCACGCGGTACATAGAGAAGAATGTAAACCATCATCACGAGTTCGAGCGAAATGAGGAACAAACCAACGCTCATGCCGGCACGTAATGGAATATTGACCACGTCCCAGGGTTGGGCTTTTAACGCGGCAAATGCGGTCCTAGAGTTGGCATACGTATTCAAACGAATTCCATACCATGCGACCGCCGAAGAACCAAGCATACCAATAACCGCGTAAATAAGCACTTGAACCAATGTACCAACGCGGCTATGTTGAACAACGCCTTCCACTGCTTCTGACGCAGGCATACTGAAAATGTAAATCGCGTATGCGCCGCCGACAAATATAAAAAGGAGTCCCAAAAATTTAATTTGTTGGAACAAGTAGGTCGTGCATGTTCTATAAATGATATCGGAAACTCTCGACATCGCCCTATGAACCGGCAATCGGTAAATTTGAGAGAACAGGAACAAGCTGACGCCGAGAGTTCCTAAAATCACAAACGCACCATATTTCAGGATGTTAAACGCTGTAATACCTCCCAAGGTTTCAAATGTTCCCGCATGGAGATCGGGAATTTTCAGATCGGCTTCATTGGCGAAGCTAAATATTGCCATCGCGCTAAACAAGGCGATGGTCAAAAAGGAACGAACTAAATTTTTCATGTTACTCCTATTCCTGATTTGTTGGTGGAATCGGATACCGCCGCAAAAAAAATGCCGACAATACCGAAATCATAGTTGTTAAAACATCTGTTTCCGCCGTTGTCTTGAGAATGACGCCTCAAAACAAAATATTACGGACAGAAACAACTTGTATGGGAACGTGCGGAAAAACTCTCTTAAAACAACGGCTAACCGCAGTACTTCTGTTGTCTGTTACCCTGCATAAATAAAAATGCAGATGGTGGTTTATTATAACCATGTTTACTATCCTTGCAAGACACATGAAAAAAAGTTTTCAATGACAATTGTTTTATTGTTTTATTACCGTGAAAGAAAATTCTTGAGAAATGACTTTCAAGATAAAAATTACAACGATCCCTCAAAGTATTATTTTGTGAAAATTGCTTTTTCAAATACAAAATGCGTTCGACAACCTAATTTTTCTGCTTATTTCGGATTGTGGCAAGTTGTTTGAAAGCGTCAATAAGTTTTTACTCCATAGGAGTTATCCTAATGCCGCACAAGAGACACTCTTGCAGAGTGTTTTTGTTGGTGTTTTAAGATTTTTTCCGAAAAAATAATCTTTGAGAGAGTTGCCCCCTTCCCCATTTTATAAATAAAATAAAGTGATAAAATATATTAAAACAATTTATTGATAAAGTTTTTACTTTGTCAGTGTTGAAAAATTCAATTTTCTATCTGCAAGAGTAAATCAAAAAAGAATATGGAACTGAATAATGAGGTACCGCATATCACGAATGCTATAGGAGTAAGTGAAAATCAAGAACTGTATTAAGTGTGATACAGGGGAATTAATATTGCCTTCTTATTTAGTGGCAAAGTATCACAATGAAATTGTTTGAAAGGTGCAGTATGTTTAAATATATATTTTGTTTTTCTATAATTTGTTTT
>JAIRYX010000190.1 GCA_031267635.1 Planctomycetaceae bacterium | reverse complement strand
GCCATCTATATTCCGTTTCCGCAAGCGGTTCCGTCAAAACCTGTTATCGACGCGGCAAATTGCACGAAATTCAAAACCGGTAAATGCGGAATTTGTTCCAAAAAATGCGCCGCCGGCGCCGTCAATTACGAAGACAAAGACGAAGTGATTACCGAAGAGGTTCGGGCAATTGTTGTTGCAACCGGTTACCAACTTCAAAAGAAAATAAATGTTACTGATGAAGAATTAAAAAGTTGTCACATAAAACAACATCATTTTCACGGTGAATGGAACCACACTATGAAACCAAAAATTTTAACTTAATGAATCACTTATTTTTGGGCAGTGCCTTGGGCTAATTCTGGTCTCAATGCCCCTATTGTAATTCGAATTCCGTTGTGTAAAATTATTTTATTTTTCGGTATTATCGACTTGAATTGAAAGATTCTGCCCATTCACGAGAGATTCTCCGTTGGAGAATATTTTGTATGTTGTATTATGGACTCCGTAGTACAAGTGTCAATTGTAATAGACCTTTTCTCTAACTTCATATCAGGTTGTTTAGGCAAAACAGGTGAATAAAAAATAACTGTTTTTTGAATAGTGTTCGGTCTATTGATAGGGTTAGAGAAAAGGTCTAATAACAGAAAAGAGTTTTTTTATCGTTAACTCTGAAAACTTAGTTTATCTATTGGTAACGTAATATTGATTGGGTATATTTATCTGCTTTTCACAACAAAAAATGACAAAACACCTATTTCTTATTGCCCTTTTACTTGCAATATTCACCACTTTTGTCGTAAACACTTCGTCGTTGCTTGCGATGGGATACAAACACGACTTTGAGAATGAAAGGGACCGACGTCAAGCTGCTGAAGCCAAATCTGCAAGAGAAGATGCCGCATTTCGAACAAAAGCTATTGTTGTGATTGTTGTTATAGGTGTTATTATTTTTGTCCTTGCCGTTGGTCATTCATACAATAAAGGTTTTCGTAGTGGTGGAATGGTGCAAGCCCTGAAGGATAAATTACTATTTGAACAACAGGGCATTACTTGTACCATTCGGGAAAACGGTAACTATATTGATCTGGTTATCTATAAAGAGGACAATATTAGTGTTAAGGATACCATTCATTACACTACATAACATAGGAGAAATAACTTAAAATGACAAATGAAGAAATGGAACGTATTGCCAAGACAATTGGCAATGATGGTAAATGGAAAGGCGGTTCAAAATGGCTGGTTTCAACATTGGGCGGGATTGGCGGTGCAGGGGCAGGTACCGCAATAGCCCTCTTATCGGGATTCGGCTCCGCCACTGTAATAACAGCTGTACCAATCACATCAACTGTGGCAGTGGGAGGAATACTCGGATGGCTTGGTTTTACGGGTACTGCGACAACAATAGCTACCGTTACGAGTACTGTTCTTTATCCAGCGGTATTGATTCCGGTTGCTATCGCTACTGGTGTAGCTGGCATTTTCCTTGCCAATAAAATAATAAACGAAGTCTATAAACAAGGTATTCGTATTGGTGGAATTCAACAAGCACTGAAGGACAAAATATTACTTGAACGATATTTAGAACCAGGGTATTATGTCAAGATACGTGAAACAAAAAAAGGTGCTGATTTGATTGTGTCCAAGGAAGAAATAATTGACTTGAAAGATAGGACTGCGTTGAGAAACGCATTTGTGATAGAATATTAACAAAAGAGGAGATTGCTAATGCCGTCAAAATTAAAAGACGAATACGTTTCCAATAAGTCATTAGAGGAACCATCAACCAAAGAGCAGAAACAGAAATCTGACCACGACGAATTTATAGACGGAATGAAAAATCTCGGTCAGGGAACATTACAGGTTGGAAGGGGATTGTGGCAAGTTAGTACTGTTGCTGCCTCACTGGTGACTTATTTCGCATTAAGTGACATTTCTAAACAGAGACAGAAAAATGAAGACGAGATTATTGACCTAAACAAAGAAGTCTTGCAATTTTTGTCCGATCATTGCGCCAAGCAATTTGATGTACCAAAAGAAACCGCAGAAAAGCATTTGAAAAATGTTCTTGATGGTAACGACACACTGAAAAATACGCCACTTGAAAATTTATTTCGTGTTGAATTGGCAATTACAAAAGGCGGAAAAAATGGCGAATTTTCGCTTTATTACCAACTGATTCTACTGCTTGTCAAGGATGGTCAAGTTGTCAGGCAAACTATCACACTACCAATTAGTGGGTGTTGGGATTTTGCCCCTGATGATTTGCGGAAAATGTTCATTGAACAAGATAAAAATGAATTACTATTTTTAATTTACACAGTTTAGGAGAACGATAATGTTTATTACTGCCATTATTCTTGGTTTAACCCTTGCGGCATTTGCTTATTTCTGGAATTATATTCGGGAAGTGTTGAACGGTCCCGTGCAGGATATGTTGCGTAAACATTACGGAGTAAAAACAGAGCAATGGTTCACCAAATTTCTAAAGTGCCTTGATGAAGTTATGGTAGATTTGCGTAAAGGTATTAAATGGACAAAAGAGCAACTTCGCGGAGCGTGGTTGTGGTTTGGTGAAACGTTTTTAAATATTGATACAACATATTTGCAAATAGACGGTACACATTTATCCTCAAAAACAAAATCAATAATGCGGTTAAATGAAACCGAAGCTGTTGTTCGTACTGAAGAGACTATTCTTCGGTACGATGAATTACCAGAACCGGTTCGTCAGGAAATGGATAAACAAAAAGCCAATGAATACAAAGTCAACGAAAAAGAAGTCGTTGAAAGACAGTACAAAGAAAGATTAGCACTGTACAACTAACGCCTATTTTTAACTATTAATTTCAAAGAGGTGAAATTATGATTACTGCCATTTTATTAACACTTTTAGGATCAGCAGCTGCCGCCGGTTCTGCGATGACAATCGCAACTGCAATTAGTATGATCTCAACGGCAACAGTGACGATGCTCGCTGCTATATCCGCGTTTATTACAGCCTATTGGTTGTTTATCTACCCATTTTTTGCGTTGGTGTTGTACGGCATGTTCAAGAGATGTTTTCCAAAAATCGCGGCATTCATTGATGGTTGTGTTGCCAAACTGTTTGATTGGCTTGCTAACAAAATTCCTTTCATCGTAAAAGAGTTAGCTCACGGATTGCATTTCCTCCTTGGTACCGTTATCGCAATTCATTCATATTATACTAAGAAAGACGCGAATACGGTTGTGAAGAAACAAGAGGTTTATGTTGATCTCGGTAATGATACCGTTCAAACGAAAGTCCAAGAAGAAACAATTGATTATGATGATTTACCAGCGAATATCAGGCAAGAATGGATACAAAATCAGGCAAAATACGGTAACACAACCGACATTGATGAAAAAGATACCATTAAGGCTGCCGTTGCCGTTAAAGCGCGGGAACAAAATATTCAGGACAAAGAACTATTGGAATTAATTCAAACCGAACGCTAATATACCGTAGCCGGTTAGGCACCTTATTTGTATTGTTATTTAGGTAATGCGAAAACAGTAAACATTTTCAATTTCTACCTCACTGACAAAAAATTAACAATGAACATCAAAATCATCGTATTTTTGTACTGTTTTTTTTCGATAGGAATTGCTTTCGCCGAGCATATATCCGAATCGGATACGCCCTCAATTTCACCTGAACAACGGGCTGCGATCAAGGAAGAAATCCGCAAAGAAATCGAAAAAGAGCAGTTAGAAGCGAAAGAACGAGCAGAGAAAGAAACAAAAGAACAAGCAGAAAAGGAAGCGAAAGAACGAGCGGAGAAAGAAGCAAAAAAACAAGTAAGACAACTGGTTTATTACATCATAATTATAATTGTTCTTATTTTTTTGATTCTATTTATTGGGGTACATTGGGGTCGAAAAATTAGACCATCAGCCGATGCGGATTTTGATACACTTGTGATTGATTTAGTGATTGATTTACTAAAACGAAAATTACAGAATCCGCCGAATGATCTGAAACAGCAAATAGCGGACGTTATCCAACATAAGGTTCTGCCGGATGCTTTGCTACGTTTCTTTTCACGGGCGGAATATCGGGTTCAAAAGATAGACACAAATCCAACTTTTGTTTTGTTAACTGTTAATGTTTTGTATATCGCCAGTCAATCGGATGTTGTAAAACTGACTGCTGATTGTTCTGTTAGCTGGGATGATTTGCCGACAAAAATACGGTCAGATTTTATTCAGAGTCGCAAAACCGAACAAACCTACCTCATTTATCAGCAAGGTGATTTATGATTGGAAAGCCAATTAACGAGAGCGGTATTCCCGCAGGAAAACAACAAGAAGATATATCGCAAGGAAAAGAACCTGAACCAGCGATGACGTTTATTCCGCGCAAACCACAATATACACTTGAGCAAGTTATTTTACCGGAGGAGGTTACGGCGCAGGTGAAAAATTTGTTGAAACTTGCCGATCCGTTGTTTCGTAAAATGCTCTACGAAGAATGGGAATTACGCAAAATTGATCCGTTTGGTGAAAACACTGCATTTTTATTCTATGGACCACCGGGAACTGGTAAAACGATGTGTGTTGAAGCGTTTGCTAATGCTCTGGGTAAGCAAGTTATTGACGTGAGTTATTCTCAAATTGAATCGAAATATGTTGGTGAAACGGGCAAAAATATTGTTGCCGCATTTGAGGCTGCTGAAAAGAGCGGAGCGTTGTTGTTCTTTGATGAAGCCGATTCGATTCTGGGAAGTAGAATGTCAAATGTAACACAAGCAGCTGACCAAGCGGTGAATGTTACGAGAGCGGTGATGCTTAAAGAGCTTGATGCGTTTAGTGGAATTGTAGCGTTTGCCACAAACTTTGCAAAAAATATTGATAGTGCATTTGTACGGAGGATTGACAAACATATTGAGATTCCGTTGCCGACGAACAAGGCTCGGTTGGTGATGTTTCAAAAAATGATCTCAGACAAGGTTCCAGGCAAGAATAATCTCGATTGGGACAAACTTGTTACCGAATCGGAAGGATTTGCTGGCGGTGATATTAAGAACGCGGTTGTGAACAGTTTAGTGCGGGTTGCAAGTGAACCCAAAGATCGGCAATTGGCAACGACAAAAGTGTTTGTCGAAGAAATCGGTTTAGTCCGCAAAGGCAGACAAAATGTTGGTAAATCAGCTCCTATTGTAACAGAACGTGTCATTCCACTGGAACAAGCAAAACAAGAAATTAAGGCGAAAGGATACGATTGAACTGCCGATTTCGTTACATTAAAATCAATAAATTTACTATAACTCATTTTGAAACGACTTGTTACGAAGCTTGCAAAAAAAGTTCCGTTACTAAAATAAAATGTCCAAATCTATTTCCGAAACAACAGGAAAGCCCCCAATTGGGGAGAATCATAATTAAATAGCTGTTCACTATCACACAAATCAGCAGACAACTATTTCAAACGTATTCGGTTTTGAAAATCAATGATACCCTTTA
This sequence comes from Planctomycetaceae bacterium, assembly GCA_031267635.1. Classification (GTDB taxonomy): domain Bacteria; phylum Planctomycetota; class Planctomycetia; order Pirellulales; family Thermoguttaceae; genus WRMR01. Next base: position 21,273 of record JAIRYX010000190.1, on the reverse strand, counting down.
TCACTCTTTAACAATAAAAAGAATTCCTATGAAAATTGGCGTATTTATTTGTTGGTGCGGCGAGAATATTGCCCGAACGGTGGACTGTGAAAAAGTTGCCGAAGAAATTGGAAAACTGAACGGCGTTCACTGTTCGGTCACCTATAAGTACATGTGTTCCGAACCCGGACAACAATTGATCTTGCAAAAGATTAAAGAAATCGGTTTGACGGCGGCGGTGGTTGCGTCTTGTTCGCCGCACATGCACTTGAAAACGTTTCGCAAAGCCGTCGAACAAGCCGGTATCAATCCCTACCTCGTCGAAATGGCAAATATTCGTGAACATTGTTCGTGGGTTCATGCTAATAAAGCAATAGCGACGAAAAAAGCGGTCGAACTGATTCGTATGGCGGTTGAAAAAGTCAAACAAAATCATCCGCTTGCACCGATTGAAGTGCCGGTGACAAAGCGTGCGTTAGTCATCGGCGGCGGTGTTGCCGGAATTCAGGCGGCGCTCGATATTGCCAACGCCGGTCACGAAGTGATTCTTGTCGAACGTGAACCGTCGGTCGGTGGACGCATGGCGGGACTTTCTGAAACATTTCCAACGCTTGATTGTTCGCAATGTATTCTCACGCCGCGAATGGTCGAAGTCGGACAACATACGAATATCAAGTTGTATTCATACAGCGAAGTGGAATCGGTCGATGGTTATGTCGGTAATTTCAAAGTGTCGATTCGCAAAAAAGCCCGTTATGTTGACATTAAAAAGTGTACCGGTTGCGGCGCATGCTGGAATGCGTGTCCGAAAAAAAAGATTCCGAATATTTTTGATTTCAATCTCGGCAATCGCACGGCAATTTACGTTCCATTTCCGCAAGCAGTACCGGCGAAACCGGTGATTGATGCGGCAAACTGTACAAAACTAACAGTCGGCAAGTGCGGAATTTGCGAAAAAAAATGCGCCGCCGGAGCGGTTAAATACGACGACAAAGATGAAATCGTTGTGGAAGAAGTCGGAGCAATTATTGCCGCAACCGGCTACGAACTTTATAAAATCGACAAAGAACAATCGAACCCCGACCTTTCCGGTTACGGTGAATACGGCTATGGGAAATACAAAGACGTCATTGATTCGTTGCAGTTTGAACGCCTTGTTTCCGCGTCGGGACCGACTAACGGCGTACCGCAGCGTCCATCGGACGGCAAAATTCCGCAATCAATTGTGTTTATTCAATGCGTCGGTTCCCGCGACAACGCAAAAGGCGTTTCGTTCTGCTCGAAAATCTGTTGCATGTACACCGCGAAACACACGATGCTTTACAAACATAAGGTGCATGATGGCAAAGCGCACGTTTTTTATATGGACATCCGAAGCGGCGGCAAGAAGTACGATGAGTTTGTCCGCCGTGCGATTGAACAGGACGGTGCGGAATATTATCGCGGTCGCGTCTCGAAAATTACGGAGGAAAACAGTAAATTGATTGTCCGCGGCGTGGACACCTTGGCTGGAAACATCGTAACGATTGAAGCGGATATGGTCGTGCTTGCTTCAGCAATGTTGCCGTCGTATGGTGCAGAGCCGCTTGCTCAAAAACTTGGAGTCGGCTACGATGAATACGGTTTCATGAGCGAATCGCATCCGAAACTTCGTCCGGTGGAAACGAATTCGGCAGGCGTATTTGTCTGCGGTGCGTGTCAGGGACCGAAAGACATCCCCGAAGCGGTCGCACAAGCATCGGCAGCAGCGGGCAAGGTAATGATTATGCTCAGCCAGTCGAAACTGACCCGCGAACCGGAAATCGCCAAAGTGAACGAACAGAATTGTGCCGCATGTTTTGCGTGCGTTGTCACTTGTCCGTATGGTGCGATTGAACGCGCCGAGATCAAAGACCGCAACGGTAACATCATTAAATACACCGCCCGCGTCAACCCCGGTCTCTGCATGGGTTGCGGCACCTGTGTTGCCGTCTGCCCGTCAAAAAGCGTGGACATCGAGGGCTTTACGGAACAGCAAGTTTACGCGCAAGTGGAAAGTTTGCTGGAGGTATAAGGCGTCTTTAGCAGCGAAAACACAAGAAGATATGAAAAACTAACCGGAAACATTTCGATTCATCCCACTTGAAATTTCATTTTTTAAGATCGTGTTACTCGTTTCCTCATAGTCCCAAAGTTCCTTTTTTTGATGAAAACAAAATTTTCAAGTTTTTATTGATAGTTTCAATAAAATCACACCTTATATTCAATGGAGGATAATCACATGTCCAATGACGAAAGAGCGTTACAAAACCCACAAAAACGGCAGCCCGGTGTTTGTATTCCTTGGGAGGAAGCCAAACAGCGTTACGGCGAAATCCAAGGCGATGAAGAACAAATCAAACGTATCTGGCAAACCAACGACGCCGAAGCATACGATTACTTCTGGCAATGTTTATTGTCGTTTTGAAATTAGAGTTGTCAAATCGTAAATTTGTAACGAACGATTCACAGGGATGTTTTCATTTTTCAAAACAATGAGTAAACCAACATTCATCCCACTTGACAATTCGGTTTTAAGATAGTGTTGATCGTTCAATATCCCAAAGTCCTTTTTGTTTCTAACGTCCTTTTTTTACTGAAAAATTTTTCTTTATTTTCTTTTTTGAAAAATTATGAGCGGTGCGGAATTTTTAGTCAATGAGACGCATGGGTTGTATGAGCCACATGGGTTGAAAGTGTTATCCGACACGTCGGAACGTGTTGCGCAAACGAATCTTGAAATGTGTTGGGCGATTGATGATTGGTCGAAATGGCGGCAGGCGGCGCATGACATTAAAGCATATACCGTTGCGCATCTTGATCAATTGCTTGATCAGTTCGCACGAAATCTTGAACAAAAAGGCGTTACCGTTCTTTGGGCGGAGGATGCTGCGGAAGCGAATCGTTTGGTTTTGGAGATTGCGAAAAAAAATCAGGTCAAAACGGTCGTCAAAGCCAAGTCGATGCTAAGCGAGGAAATTGAACTGAATCACACGTTGTCGGAACATGGAATTACCGCGTTGGAAACAGATCTCGGCGAATACATCATTCAATTGGCGCACCAGCGTCCGACACACATTGTTATGCCTGCGCTGCATCTGAAAGCGGCGGAAATCGGGCAGCTTTTTACCGATAAACTTGGCGAACCGTTTACCGCCGAACATCGGGAATTGACGATGATTGCGAGAAAACGCCTGCGGAAAGAATTTCTCACTGCCGATATGGGAATTTCCGGTATCAATTTCGGCGTCGCGGAAACCGGATCGTTTTGTTTAATCGAAAACGAAGGAAACATCGGTCTTTCAACGACGGTTCCCAAAGTTCACGTCGCGTTGATGGGAATTGAAAAAATTCTGCCGAAATTAGAACATCTACCGTTGTTTCTGAATATATTGCCGCGTATGGGAACAGGACAAAAGTTGACCAGCTACACGCATGTTTTCAACGGTCCGACGCAAGGACGCGAGATGTATGTCATTTTGGTGGACAACGGAAGAACGCGGATGATCGAAGAGCCAGAGTTTCGCACGATGCTGTATTGTTTGCGGTGCGGACTTTGTTTGAATAATTGTCCGGTTTACCGTCACGTCGGCGCATGGGCGTACGGTTGGGTTTATCCGGGACCGATGGGAACGGTGCTGACCTCGAATCTTGTCGGACTTGAAAAAGCGTCGTCGCTGCCGTTTGCGTCGTCGCTTTGCGGAGCGTGCAGCGAAATTTGTCCGGCAAAAATCGATCTCGCGCACATGATTATTCGTCTGCGGCGCAAAGCGATTGAACAAAAAACGAAAGCCCGCAACCTTCTGGACGTTTTTATCTGGAAAGGATACGCATGGGCGATGCGCGGTAAATTCCGATACAAGCTGTTAATGACCGGCATGAAAATCGGCATGAGATTTGTTCCTTTTCTCCCCTGGCATCCGAACAAACTCGGACAATGGACACGCGGACGCGCTTTGCCGGAAATTCCGAAAGAATCTTCTTTTCGCGATTGGTGGAAGAAAAGAGAAAAGAAGTAAAGAAAGATTGGTTCATCCGACAAATTCCTACATTGCGTTAGCGTTTTTAAAAGCGGACAAATTGCTCCATAAAAGGAGTTATATTTTTTCATGAATCCCCATTGAATCTCTTTGAAAGCTATGTCATAATAAATTTGAGAATGTAAAATACTCTGTGTTTGTTTGTATGTCTCTTGGGGAATTTAGCTCCAATGTCTTCAAAACGTTAAAAATGGTTATATGCGTGTGATTTTATTAGGAAGCGGCGAACGTCCGGGCGTTTGGGAGGCGGTGGAGCAACTACGACCGGAAATTGTCCGATGTTGCGACATTGTTGCAGAGGATTTCACTGCTACGCAAAATTTGAATGCTCTGGACGCCGATTTTGCTATTGTATTTGGCGGCGACGGTTCGATTTTACGAGCGGCGGTACAAATGGGAAATCGGCAGTTCCCTGTCGTTTCCGTCAATCTTGGTACGCTTGGTTTTCTGGCGGATTTCACGCCGAAAATGCTGTCCGATTTATTGACGAATGGAAAGACTATTCATGATTTGCCGTGCGAAGAATATCTGATGTTGTCGTGTCAGGTTTGGCGAAGAAAGCAACTTTTGCTGGAACATACCGCGCTCAATGAAGCCGCCGTGCAAGCTGGTCCGCCTTATCGGATGCTTGAAATTGATTTGTTTGCCGATCAAGAACGGATCACGACCTATCATTGCGACGGTTTAATCATCAGTACGCCGGTCGGTTCAACGGCGAGAAATCTTTCGGCAGGCGGACCGATTCTGCGAAATACGCTTGATGTGGTAACAATTTCACCGGTCAGTGCGCACACGTTGAGTCACCGTCCGGTGGTTGATTCCGCGTCGCGTGTTTACCGTTTGCAAGTGAGAACGCCGGAAGCGTCTATTCTTCTCGACGGACGTACCGTGATGGTTGCGGAAGCGGGCGACCATATTTTAGTAACCCGCGCCGCGTCGCGATTCAAAATGATCAAGCCGCCCGATTTCAGCTATTATCAAACGCTACGCGAAAAACTCGGTTGGGGCGGTCTCTTTGATGTTGTTGAGAAAAAAAGCACGGTAACGATTCAGTCGCCTTGATTTTTGTTGCATTTTGACGCTGACTTGGTTTTATGAATTGGTTAGTTTCTCATGTTACGCCGTGTCTCAATTCAGTCCGCAGTATGAGTATGGTTATCTAGGGAATGAAATGCCCGTGTTGTAGAGCGTTGACGGTCGTCAATATCGTCAATCAATGTCTCGATCATGTTCTGAACATTGCACTCCAACATTGGGAACATATCGCGGCGTCTCTTAAAAAGTCGCAAGTGTTGCGTGTTGACTGTTACAAAAAAGATGAACACGAACCGGCGGTTTTTCAAAAACACTCCTATTGTTCATAATGGTACGAAAAATTTTGTCTTTATTGTCTTGCCTAGTGGCGTATATCAGGGTACAATAAAAGTAACTTCAATGTTTGTAATCACTTACGAAAGCCAGTATTTGTGTTTTTGTGAAGATTGTATGTACAGCGTTTTCATTTTGGAGAGGCAAATCATGTCCAATGAAAAAGTAAAGGTGCCGGAAGAATCTAATTCCAACGAAAAAAAGCCCCCAAATGAGATTTCTCAAACGCACGACATGGCAGACGTCACGCTTTCTCGTTTATTTTGCGATCATTTCCAAGGCGTTATAATCGGCGAAACAAATGAATTGGAACAAGTCCGATTGCACACAAGTATTTGTGCGCTCCTCGAAATGCTTCCCGCCGGAATGGCGCTTCTCGGATATAACCAGCGAATCTTCTGGACAAACAAAAAATTCTGCGAAATTGCGAAAAAGAAACCGGCGCGCGGCGAGAATTTTTATCAGGTATTAGATCGTCCGAAAATCGGCGGACCGATTTATTCGCCGTTTGCCGTGGCACGGACAACGAAAGAACCGGTTGTGACGCGGTTTGAAAATCTGTACGGCTTGGATTATCATTTCCATGTCGTTCCGTTGTTTGACTCGCAAAAAGAAGTGCGTGGTTTTCTCGCCGTATTGGAAGACATTACCGACCTGACGAAAATCAATCATCAATTGGAGGCGTTGCATGACGCAGTTGGCGGTTTGGTGGATTTGACTCCTTCGGAGTTGTTCGATATGAGCGTGGAAGACCGGATCGAGTTATTGAAATCGAACATCGTCCGGTTTATTGACGACATTCTCAAAGTCGACGTGGTGGAAATCCGGCTTTTGAATCCTGACACGTTGGAACTGGCGCCGTTGCTTTCTATCGGTATGACACAGGAAGCCGAGACGCGAAAATTATACGCGAGCGCGAAAAACAACGGCGTTACCGGTTTCGTCGCGCGGCTTGGCAAGAGTTATTTTATTGACGATACCCGCGACGACCCGATTTTTCTTGCCGGTTCTAAAGACGCGAAAAGTTCTATTACCGTGCCGCTCAAATTTCATGACCAAGTGATTGGAACGCTTAATGTCGAAAGCCCGATTCCTCGCGCTTTTACGGAAATCGACCAACTGCTGATTGAAGTGTTCGCGCGCGACGTGGCGTTTGCGATTCACACGCTTGACCTTTTGACCGCCGCCCGCATCGGAACGGTTGCCGCCAGCGTCGAAGCGATTCACAGTGAAGTGGCGTTGCCGATTGATCAGATTCTCGCCGATGCGGTGAGTCTTTATGAACGTTACATCGGTCTTGACATTACGCCGGAAATCGGAGAAAAGTTTGAGCGGATATTGAACAATGCGCGGCGTATCAAAACGGTGATCCATCGCGTCGGAGCGATGATGACTCCCGGACAAGCGCATCCGACGCCGCCGAAAAACCCGCGTCTGTTGCTCGATCAAAAGCGAATCCTTGTGATTGACGACGATGAACACGTCCGACGTTCGGCGCATGAATTGCTGGCAAGTTACGGTTGTATTGTCGAAACGGTTCCCAATGGCGAACTGGCGTTGATGCTCGCCAAGAACGTGGAATACGACGTATTTATCGGAGCGATCAAACTACCGGACATGAACGGCTATGAGTTTATGATGAAACTGATTGAATTAACCGGAATTGATCCGCCGCCGTACATCATGATGGTCGGTTTCGGCTACGACAGCAATCACACTCGCGTCAAAGCCAGCCAACGCGGGCTTCGCGCCGTGCTTTACAAACCATTCCGTCTCGACCAGTTGCTCAATACCGTTGAGAAAATCCTTGCTCCGATACAACCGACGGAGCTTACTGCCGGAAAACGGTGAAAGAGACGCAAGGGACGTCAGGAACAATTGGGACAGGGCGAGTTTCTTGAAAAAGAAAATGAGAAATTCCCCGAAGAGTTTCCAAAATCAGAAAAATGAGTCTCCAAAGTCCCTGTTGTCCCTCGTGTCCCTTTTGTCCCTTACACGAAAGCTTTTCGGGAATCCCCCAGCGGCTCTGTCGCCAGCGACGGCGGTTCTGTCGCCAGCGACGGCGGCTCTGTCGCCTGCGACGACGGTTCTGTCGCCTGCGACGGCGGTTCTGTCGCCAGCGACGGCGGTTCTGTCGCCAGCGACGACGGCTCTGTCGCCTGCGACGGCGGCTCTGTCGCCAGCAACGGCGGTTCTGTCGCCAGCGACGGCGGCTCTGTCGCCTGCGACGACGGCTCTGTCGCCAGCGACGACGGCTCTGTCGCCAGCGACGACGGCTCTGTTGCCAGCAACGGCAACTCTGTTGCCTGCAACGGCGGCTTTGGGACATATCCCAACGGTTCCGGTAAAGACCACGAGACCTTCGGGGGAACCCTGAAACATTTATCAACCCACAATGACGTGAACGGTTCCATGGAATAAACATCGCAACGTTACAACATTCGCGTCTCAATTCAAAGAAAGAACGACATGCTTTGGGAGATTGACATTTTTCCGCGTCCGGGCGAGCCGGATCGTAAAGGCAACGCGGTGGCGGCGGACGCCGCTGATTTGGGAATCACCGGACAAGTGAACGCTGTTTCCGCGCACGGTTATCTTGTGCAGGGAAATATCAGCGAACCGCAAGTGCGATTGCTCGCGGAGCAGCTTTTCGCGGATTCCGTTGCCGAAAGGTTTGTTATCGCGCAAGCCGACAGCGCGAAATTGCTTGTTCCGCTTGATTCGCTTGATGCGCTTGTTTCGCCCGATTCGTTCGATTCGCTTGATTCGTCCGATTTGTTTGGTTCGCTTGATTCATCCGCGTCCGCAACGGTGTTGTCTGTTGGGACGTTGCCTGCTGGAACATTGCCTGCCGAGACATTGCCTGCCGAGACGCTGCCTGCTGGAACGTTGCCGTTTTACGTGTTGCCGAAGCCCGGCGTCACCGATCCGGTGGCGGAAAGCGCGATGAAAGCGATTCAAGATTTCGGAATCGACGTCGAAGCCGTGCGGACGTTCCGAAAGTATTGGATTGCCGGAACCGATTCCGCCGGAATTTCCCGTATCTGCGCGAAACTTCTCGCCAACGACGCGATTGAGCAGACCGTTCTCGGCGCGTTGCCGTTTGAGCGTCTTGACGTTGGCTCCGATTACCGTTTCGAGCTTGTCGCCGTGCCGCTCCGAACCATGAACGACAGCGACCTGACAACGTTAAGCAAAAAGGGGCAGCTCTACTTGTCGCTTGCGGAAATGCAAACGATTCGTGCGCATTTTGTCGAAGCGGAACGCGATCCGACCGATTTGGAATTGGAAACAATCGCTCAAACGTGGAGCGAACATTGTAGCCATAAAACGTTGGCGGGACGGATTCATTACAAAGGAGCCGGCGGCGAAAAACAATACGAAAACATGCTCAAGGAAACGATTTTCGCCGCGACGCGGCAGATTCGCGAAACTCGCGGCGGCGACGACCTTTGCGTCAGTGTGTTTGTCGATAACGCGGGCGTCGTGCGGTTCGACGACGAATATAATGTCTGTTTCAAAGTCGAGACGCACAACCATCCGTCGGCGTTGGAACCCTACGGCGGCGCGAACACCGGAATCGGCGGAGTCATTCGTGATACAATGGGCGTTGGCATGTCGGCGAAGCCGATTTGCAGTACCGACGTGTTTTGTTTCGGACGGTTGGATTGTCCGCAAAACGAGATTCCGCCGGGGATTTTGCATCCGCGAAGAATCATGCGAGGCGTTGTCGCCGGCGTGCGGGATTACGGCAATCGGATGGGGATTCCGACAATCAACGGCGCGGTTTATTTTGATTCGCGTTATCTTGGCAACCCGTTGGTTTATTGCGGAAGCGTCGGGATTCTTCCGCGCGATATGTCGTTTAATGAAACGAAGCCGAACGATTTGATTGTCGCGATTGGCGGGCGGACGGGACGGGACGGGATTCACGGCGCGACGTTCAGCAGCGCGGAATTGACCAGCGAAAGCGACAGCATTTCCGGCGGCGCGGTGCAGATTGGAAACGCGATTACGGAGAAAATGGTATTAGACGTCCTTCTCGAAGCGCGTGACCGGCATCTGTTTCACGCAGTGACCGATTGCGGAGCGGGCGGTTTTTCCAGCGCGGTGGGCGAAATGGGAGAAAAGATTGGCGCGGAAGTCGATTTGGAAAACGCGCCGCTGAAATATCAAGGATTAAATTATACGGAGATTTGGATTTCCGAAGCGCAGGAACGAATGGTACTTGCCGTGCCGCCGGAAAAATGGGACGAACTCAAGCAGCTTTGCGCCGGTGAAGGCGTTGAGGCGGTTGTGCTCGGCACGTTTTGTCCGACTGGGCGATTGCATCTGAAATATCACGGCACGACGGTTGCCGATCTTGATATGCGGTTTTTGCATAACGGGCGGCCGCATGTTGTTCGCGACGCTTTTTATGAACCGCCGTCCGGTTTGCCGTTGCAGAAAAAAAACGGCGAGCAGATTGCCGATAAGAATAATCCGAAATATGTTGCGTTTGAGGAAAACGAGAACTGCTACGCGCGGACGCTGTTGCGAGTCCTTGCGTCGCCGAATGTTGCGAGCAAGTATAAAATCGTGCGTCAGTACGACCACGAGGTGCAAGGTGGCAGCGTTATCAAACCGCTTGTCGGCAACAAGAACGACGGACCGGGCGACGCGTCGGTGATTCGTCCGCGTTTGGATTCGACTCGCGGATTGACGCTTGCGTGCGGCATGAATCCGTGTTACGGCGATTACGATACTTATTGGATGGCGGCAAGCGCGGTGGATGAATCGATCCGTAATTGCGTCGCGGTGGGAACGGATCCGTCAACGATTGTTTTGCTCGACAACTTTTGCTGGGGAAATACGGAGCGAGCCGAAACGCTTGGCTCGCTTGTGCGTGCGGCGCAGGCATGTCACGATTTTTCTATTGCGTTTGGAACGCCGTTTGTCAGCGGAAAAGATAGTCTCAACAACGAATTTCGACCGGAAGGATGCGACGAGCCGATTTCGATTCCGCCGTCGCTTCTTGTCAGCGCAATGGGACAAATTGAAAACATTGCGCAATGCGTCACGATGGATTTGAAAACGCCGGAGAATTATTTATATCTTGTCGGACGCACGTTCAACGAACTTGGCGGCTCGCATTTGTCGCTAGTCAACGGTCTCGAAGGCGGCAACGTTCCGAAAGTTGACGCGGCGACGGCGAAGAACACATTTGAAAAACTTCACGCCGCAATTCGGTCGGGCGTTGTTCGGTCTTGTCACGACTTGAGCGAAGGCGGACTTGCCGTTGCTCTTGCCGAAATGTGTTTTGCGGGCGGTTTAGGCGCAGACGTTTCGCTCGACGATGTACCGCATGAAGCAATCCCTGCCGATGAGAACGGCAAACCGTGCAACAGCTCGATTTTGTTCAGCGAATCGAACTCGCGTTTTCTTTGCGAAGTGACGCCGGAAAACGCGGAGAAATTCGAGACGTTCCTTCACGGCGTCGCTTTCAATAAATTAGGCGTTGTAACAACCAATCACCGCCTCGTCATCCGCGCAAACAACCACACTGTCATCAATCAACCGCTCGACGACCTTAAATTTGTTTGGATGAATGCGTTGGAATTTTAGGAAGATGATGAGGACAACACGTTTCCCTTAGTAGCCGACAATTGCGCTCATACGCACCCTTATTTTTCGCTCAATGAACGTGAGAAAAATATATTTGGTAGGGGCGATGTTTGCCGTCGCCCGATTTGGAAGAAACGTTCTCAATTTGTAAACGTATGCCCAATTCAGGGCAACCGCAAGGGTTGCCCCTACAATATTGCAATTTTTCACAGGTGAATGGATAACAATCCATCATCTAACAAATAAGAGCGGCAATAATAATATGTTCCGGCGAAATTGACTGCAGTACAAAGTCACGCAAGTTCGCTTGACATTTGTCGCCTGTCAACGTAAAATGCCTATAAATTTGACATTTTCATATCAAGGGAAATTGAGGAACTTTGTACTACCCAGTTGCTCGGCACGAATCTATCTGCTTTGAGCGATTGAGTCGTTACCAACAATCAACGAACAATGTTTTGGCGGCTTTTTTAATTAGTGTGCGTAACATGAGGTAGTCATTAACATTTCTCGTTTTACTCCCTTCAGAAAATTTTAAACAATCAACAAGTCCTATTTGGGTACCCGATGAAAAATACAAAATGCGATTATTATCTTACGGAAGAAATTGCCAATGCGATTACTCATGCGATTGGCGGTTATCTTGGTGCGGCGGCGGTAGCTCTTCTTGTAATGTTTGCCGTTCAGAGCGGTACGCAAGTTCCTTGGAAGATTGTTTCCGGCTCAATCTTCGGGGCAACAATCATTGTCCTTTATTCGGCGTCAACAATTTACCATGCCATAACAAATTACCGAATCAAAGAAATATGCCGAGCTTGTGATCAGATGGCAATCTACGTTTTAATTGCCGGTACTTACACGCCTCTTTGTCTTGTAACGCTTAGGCAAAGTCATCCGGTTATTGCCTGGAGTATTTGGGGATCTGCTTGGGGACTGGCGATAGCGGGTATTCTTTTTAAGTTATTTACGAAACGGCAATTCAAATATATCACAACAATAACCTACCTTGTCATGGGTTGGTTTTGTGTTTTAATTATTAAGCCGCTCTATGATTTTCTTGAGTTTGGCGGAATCCTTTGGCTGGTACTGGGCGGTTTATTTTATTCATTGGGGGTCGTTTTTTTTCTTTGGCGAAAATTGCCATTCAATCATACAATCTGGCATTTTTTCGTTCTGGCAGGTACGATCTGCCATTTCTTCTGCGTTCTTTTTTATGTAATCATGGCGTTATAACAAATACTGGTTCGCAAGTTTCGTGTGATTTTCGCGGATTTTGCGTTAAAATCGGTGTTTTCGCGACTGTCTCGCTCTCCATTCTGCGTCAAGAGCTTTCTTTGCCGCCTTGCGGATTATCTCATATTTACTATAATGATAATCTTGTTTTTGGGGCGATTCTTGACGCCAGCTTTGCCGTTTCATCCAAAACACCACCGTGATTGAATTTCAAGTAGATTTCAAAATGCCGAAAAAAGTTACCCAAAAAGCCGTAAAAAAGATCAAAAAGGCAACATCGACCGGCATTGTTGAAACGAACAACAAAAAATCTGTTGCGGTCAAAAAAGTCGTTATAAAAAAGACCAAAACAGCCAAGTCTGCCCAAGTTGACGCTGAAAAGAAAGCTGTTAAAAAGACAGCGGATCGCAAAACAAAATCTCAAACGGCAAAAAACTCGACCTTGTTTACTCTCACCGAACCGACCGTTGATTCCGTGAACAATCTCAATCCGCATTTTCCGCAGCCGAATCCGTTGCCGAAATGGGAACAAGGATGGTTGACCGTTTTCGGAGCGAGAGAACACAATCTCAAGTCCATTGATGTAGCGATTCCGCTCGGTACGTTCACGGCTGTTACCGGCGTAAGCGGTTCCGGAAAAAGTTCGTTTGTCGAGGATGTGCTTTACAATACGCTCGCATTCAAACTGCATCGCGCGTCGCTCACGCCCGGCTCGCATGAACGAATCGAAGGTTTGGAGCTAATCAATAAAGTCATTCGTGTCGATCAGCAGCCAATCGGTCAAACGCCGACTTCCAATCCCGCCACTTATACCGGCGCATTCGATTTGATCCGCAATCTGTTCGCACAGCTTCCCGACGCGAAGTTACGCGGTTACACATCGAGAAGATTCAGTTTCAACGTTGCAGGCGGACGATGCGAAAAGTGCGAGGGCAACGGACAGATTAAAATCGAAATGCACTTTCTTCCCGACGTTTGGATTACCTGCGACGCTTGCCGCGGAAAACGCTATGACCGTCAGACGCTCGAAGTCAAATTTCACGGATATTCGATTTCCGATGTGTTGGAAATGTCGTGCAGTCAGGCGTTGGAACTATTCCAGAATGTTCCGAAAATCCGAAGGATTTTGCAAACGATCTGCGACGTCGGACTTGATTATGTGTTGCTTGGACAAGCCGCGCCGACTCTTTCCGGCGGAGAAGCGCAGCGGGTGAAACTTGCGGCGGAACTTGCCCGACCGGACACCGGACGAACGCTTTATTTATTGGATGAACCAACAACAGGATTGCATTTCGACGATTTAAAAAACTTGCTCGGCGTGGTACAGCGGCTCGTGGACGTCGGCAATACGGTGATTATGATCGAACACAATCTTGATATGATTAAATCCGCCGATTGGGTGATTGACCTCGGACCGGAAGCCGGATTCGACGGCGGTTATCTCGTTTACGCCGGAACGCCGGAAGCGTTGGTCGATTACGGAAAACGCCGCGACGCGCTGCCGAAAACGGAACAAGCGGATGTGCCGCGAAGTTACACCGCGGAAGTTCTCGCGCCGGTACTGGAAGCGGGACCGTTCGTAACGCGAAAGCCGTATCGCCCCGAACGGCAAAACGCGAACGTAACAATGGAAAACGCCGACAACCTCTCCTCGGACGACGAAATCGAAGACTCGCTGATAGAAATGCTCGGCGAAAATGTGCAAATGCCTTGGGAAGCCAATGGTCGCAAATGGCATACGCAAACGCTAATCAGCCGCACCGGTAAATCGTGCAAATGGAACGGACGGGTTCTCGCCGAAGTCGTTGACAAAATTCAAGAGTCCGATATTTTCGCGGAAACGGATTGGAATAATCGGACGATTGTCGAAGTCCGTGCGAAACAAAAGTCGCTCGGCTGGTTTTTTCACGCGATTACGGCGGAAGAATGGCTACTCAAACTGAAATTCCGCACGGCAAAATCCACGTTCCGCCGCGATACGCTGATTCAACAGCTTAACCTGATTCCGCTCAACGATCTCAATGAAATTCCGCTTTACGGCACGGAACCGCGCACGCGAGTGATCAATCCAGACGGAATGTTTCAGGAAATCGAGTTGCGGATTCATTCGTATCAAGAGATTGACCGACCGGAATTTTGGAGCTTTCTGGATGCGGCGATTCAGGGATTCTCGAAATTCATCGACAAAGCGAAATTATTGCCGGACGAAGTCACGCCGTGGCGAGTGTTAAAAGAAAAATGGCATTTTCTCCCCAAAGGATTTATCGGCGGCACAAAGCCGCTTTGGGTTTATCCCTTATTGGAAGAATTGTTTGCCGTGATCAAAAACGCCGCGCCGGACGCATCGCCGAATTGGACAAACAAAGTGTTCGTTCCGTTTCAAATGCCGGACGCGAAAGTCCCGTGGCGAGTTCACACCAAACGGACAGACGGAATTTATTTAGAGCTTCCGGTACAAAAGAACAGTATAACAATCGGAGCAATCCGTAACATCGGTTATGACCAATTCGTGGACGGCAGCCGCACCGGTTATGACATTGTTACGTTAGTTTTTAGGAAAAAGTCCGACTTGAATCAACAAGAATTGCTCCAGCTTCTTAAACTTGCGTTGGAACATAAGGTGTGAAATCGAATATTTTTCTCAATGCGAAAGACGCAAAAAATCGCGCGGAAAAGTGTTTGAGGTAAAAAGGAATAAATAAGAGAGTCCCTTGGGATAAGAGTTTCTGAAACCTCCAAAGGATTTTCTGAAATCGAAAGGTAACTATTCAGTCGCTCAAACCAAATCAATCCGCACTGGGCGACTGAATAGTTACATCGAAAGAACAATTGCTGTCCCCACAATCCCAAGCGTTCCTTGTGTCCCTCATATTGTTAAATGCCAAAGTGCCATGAATTTAATATTTTTTATAAGTTTTTTCTCTCCTCTTTCTTGGTTTTTGTGGTGATTTGTTTTAAACCTTGTTGTGGTAACAGGTTAATTTTATACGTTCATAATACTAAACATAGTAATCATTTACGTCCAAAATAAATTTATAGAATCTTTTCATTCTTCGCCTTGCATAATTATTATTTTTTGTTTTACTATTAGCATTAGGGGCAATAGCGGCTTACATTTTCACCCCAGTCAGGTTGATTTGTATCGAATTGATTGGGCGATTTGCCGTTCTTTTGCTCTCTTGATGTTGCGGCGGATACTGTTATTCCGACCGGACAGAGCAAATTTGTCTTTGTTACGGATGGGATGATTGTAACGCCTGCAACTAACCAATCTTCAACACTTTAAAAAGAAGGAGTTTAACACTGCATGTTAAAACACCTGCTAACTTTTCTTGGTTTTCCCCAAAAAGAAAAGAAACGGCGTAATCCCGTGTTTTCTTTTTCGAGAAAAGCCGTCATGGAACAGTTGGAAGACCGGCAACTATTGTCGATCACACCATTGCAAATACCGGATTTGGACGCACCAACTCCGTCGGCTTTGGTCTCTTCCGCGTACTCGCATCCCAACACTTCCGACGCGCTTGTTCGATTTGACAATGTTGCATCCGCACAAATCGCAGCGGCGGAAACGTTGACCACTTTGGTTTCTAATGTCTGGATCGGCGGCAGTTTCGGCGACGATTCCAGTTGGCAAAATTCGGTGAACTGGTCGCTTGGTCACGTTCCTACCGCGCAAGAAACGATTGAAGTCAACACCGGAACAACACTCGCACTGAACGAAGATTACACCGTCGCTAATTTGAATGTCGGCGCTTCGCTTGTTGTCAGTGGTCATTTGACAATCACCGGTAACGCGAATCTTTTCGGTTCATTTCAATTGAATGACGGCGCGTCATTGCTTGTTACCGGCAACGATGCGATCTTGTCATTTGCCGCGTCGTCGAATGCGGTTTTTCAAGGCGGCTCGCTAATTGTTGCCAATGGAGCATTCGCCGACCTCAGCAATTTCACGGAAATTACCGGACTGAATATTTCTGCAGCCAATTCAGGGAGCAAAGTCGATATTACCTCGCTTTCTTCGTTATCGAACGGCAATTTGAGTGTAACGCTTGGCGGAACGGTTGAAAATGATTCGCTTGCGGTTTTGAATAACGTGAATCTAACGCTTGACGCTACCGCGACATTCGACGCTTCGACGCTGGTTGTTGTTTATGACAGCGCGATCACATCGCTCGGCGGCAATTGGGCTTTCTCGAATCTTGCTCTTCTCGACCAGACCGACGTTACGGTTTACGGCGGAACGACAAGTTTCCTGCAAGTTTACAGCGTTGCGGTGATCGGCAACACGCTTGAAGCGGTTGGTCCCGGTGCAGTGCTTGATTTAAGCAACGTTTCTTCGATTACAGACTTTGGCGGAGCGGATACGGCAAGTACGACTATTACGGCACAAGGCATGAGCAGCAAAGTCAAGCTCACTTCGCTTGAAGCGGCGGCGGACGTTATCTTCAGCGAACTGGACGGCGGCGATTTACTGTTTGGAGACATTCCGTTTCCGATTGTGTAATTTAGTAAATGAAGCGGACAAAAAATGAAATTTCAGACCTGAAAGTCCGAAACCTAACGCCCGATATGTCAAACGATATATTGGGCGTTTTTTATTTCCCTCTTGTTTTCGAGGAAGAAATGAGGTAAATTCCTCTCGCAAATGATAATTGATGTGATAAAAGAAAAACTTGAACTTGAAAAATGTCAAAAAAATCGCCTCAACAGAACGACGTACTCACTTCATCAGATCCGCAACCTTTGGCGGAAGAAACACTTACGAGAATTGAGGCAGTTTTGTTTTTATCGCGTGAGCCGGTGTCGGGGCGACGTTTGGTGCAACTTGCCGATATTCCCGAAGGAACACGAATTCGGGGACTTGTCAAAAAACTCAATTCGCGTTATGATAGTCGTTCGAGTGCGTTTCGGATTTACGAAGTAGCTGGCGGCTTTCAAATTCGGACTCGTCCGCATTTTGTGCCTTGGTTGGCACGATTGCATAGCAGTCCGATAGAAATTCGTTTGAGTACATCTGCACTGGAAACATTGACGATTATCGCACATAAACAACCCGTTTTGCGTGCGACTGTAGAAAAAATTCGCGGTGTGCAGTGCGGCGAAATTTTGAGACAATTGATGGAACAAGATTTAGTCAAAATTACTGGAAAAACAAACGATTTGGGGCGTCCGTTTTTATATGGAACAACAAAACGATTTTTTCAATTGTTCGGAATCAACCGGATTGAAGAAATATCATCAGAGAATATAGAAAAACCAATAAAATAATTTTCCTCAAATTGATAAAACTATTACATTAGTTGATAATGGAGAATAAATTTTACAAATTTTGCAAAAACGTCAATTTGCAGAAAAATATTTTTTGGAATTTCTTTTGATTTTTATTTTCCTCGTATTGATTTTTTCCTTGGCTCTCGATTATAATTTTATTGTGTTTCGTGCAAGTTTGATGAATTTTAGGAAATTTCTGAAAATTTTCCTTTTATTCCGGCAAGTTTGTGACGAAATACCATACCATAAACTTGGTAAACAAAACGCAAAATGTGGATTTTGTGCTTTGTTGAAAAACTCTCTTAATAACCAAATTCACCTAAAAAAGTAAAGGGTACAGTTGTGAGCGTAATAGCATTTTTTTCGTCTAAGACGTCAAAAAATCAGAAAAAACGCGGTTATTCCGTCTTACCGCATCGTTGGAGTAAAGAATCGTCATTCTTCGTGATGAGTAACGATGAGGATGAAGATTGGGATGATGAGGATGAAGACGAGGTTGATGACGAAGATGAAGATTGGGACGAGGAATGGGATGATGAAGAAGAATGGGATGAAGACGACGACGAAGAAGAGGAAGGTGAGGATGAAGACGACGAGGAAGATGAGGAAGACGTCGAATGGGAGGAAGTAGAGGAAGACGAAGAGGATGAAGATTGGGAAGAAGAAGAGTGGGAGGAAGACGAGGAAGAAAAGGAAGGTGAAGAATAACTTTTCTTTTGTCTGTTTCTGTTGTTGGATACTTCTCGTTTTTATGGAATAAACCCTCTCAAAATGAAAGCTTTGAGAGGGTTGAGGATTTTTTGTAGTTATGGATTATTTTTTCGAGTTGCCTTGAGTTCACTGTAATTAGAATACTTTTACGTCTATGAATGTTTACGGAAGGCGGCTTTGTTGCGGTGAAGATTATTTTTCACTTACGCAAATCCTTTACACGACACTGTTTATGATTTGTTGGATGCCTATTTCTTTTGTGAGTGGAGAAACGGGAACGTATGATTTTCGTACTCAACCATTGACACAACGCGAATCTCCTTGGGGAATATTTTGTCCCGGAAGTTGGGTGTCGCAACAAACGACGGCGCAAACTTACACCAATGATGCTGTTGTTGTGAATACGACAGAGACACGTTTGGCGCTCGAATCAATGGATAACAGCGGCGTTTTTCTCAAAAAAGAAACGAAAATAGACGTCGCTGATCATGCTTTTACTCCAGAACCTCAAAAATTTTTCGTAGATTTTTATCGTCAGGTATTGTCGGAAGGGATTGAAATTGAACAGCTTATGCCACAAGCGATTATTGTATCGCGCCGTCACATCGTTTGTCAGGTTTGCCGTTATACTCAACAGTTACCGGATCAAAACGTTACGACAACGCTTTGGTATTCCA
Source organism: Planctomycetaceae bacterium (assembly GCA_031267635.1). Taxonomy (GTDB): domain Bacteria; phylum Planctomycetota; class Planctomycetia; order Pirellulales; family Thermoguttaceae; genus WRMR01. The sequence goes on along the minus strand of JAIRYX010000190.1, from coordinate 2,372 downwards.
ATTCGATGATGCCTTATCTCTTGCGTTCTGAAGAGATCTGTACGAAAAAAAATGACGATTCCCAATTACCGGAAATTGTTTTAAGTCATACGATTATGACAGTTACGGAAACATCTGGAATGCGGCTATTTAAGAGTTTATTGAGTGAATATAAAACGCAAACCATCAAAAAAACCGCGAACAGCACGGTGATTTCCGTCGCTAATCATTCGACAAACATTCCCGGCGGTTTAGTACGGGAAATTTCTGTAGAAACCGACACATCGGGTCGAGTCATAAATCGAAGTGTCACAAATGTTTTAGACTATTTTGTTGCGAATTTTGATAATTCACATCGTCCGAGATTCCAAATAAAATCTCCGCAAGAAATCCGTTGGGATTGGGAAAACATCACACAAGGTTCCGGTTTTCCCAAATAAACAGACCGGTATTGCTAAAACTTTGCCGCAACACTCTAAAAAAACGCAGAAGCTCAAAAAGCAAAAGCGTTATGGGAACTTCCCCAAAACGCCCCAAAATATTCGTAAGCCCTTATTGTTCAACGGTCACCTGTGTTGAAAATGAAGTTTTTAGAAGCTCCCTGTTGTATACGCATCACTTCCTCTCACTTGAAAATTCGTTTTTCGCTAAAAGAAAAGACGTTAAAGACAAGAGGGACTTTGAGGGCGACTGATAGAGAGCAAACGGCAAACAATCAATAAATCGCGGCAAATCCCCAATCCAAGAGTCCTTAAAAATGCCCGTTCATGGATATTTTTTTGTTTTTCAATACCATGAACGGTTATGAAATATTTACGGTTCCGTCAGGGTGCAAGTGAAAGCGATTCACCGCCGTCACGGGTTCCTATTGCGCTCAGAACTTGCGGGTCAACCGTGTTTGAAACGAAGCGTACTGTTCCGTCCATTAAAGCGATATTAAAACCATTAATATGGTAACTACCGCGCTCCGTACCGATTTTTTCCAAATCGTTAAATGTTTTATCAGCCGTCGGATTCATCCAGCAGAACGGTTCTTTGACTTCAATGACTAAAAGAGTGCTACTTAAACCATCGGTAATCGAACTGAAATCCGTCGTCCCTGTAAGGAGACCGGTTTTTTCCGCCGGAGTCAAGACACCCTTTTTTGTTTTGTCCTTGTTCCCTCTTCTAATCGGTCTAAACGGTGACCTAGAAATTCCGGTTTCCTCTTTATTGGCATCGCCCCTGTTCCATCCTTCTCCGACAATTGCCGAATAACAACATCGGTTTTGATTACCGGAGGAAGCGTGATTGTTACTGGGACAAGCATAGACGGCGGGCATTCGGGAATGAAACTGTTTGTTGTACTCGCTGTCCCATGGTTCATCCAGACGGATTTCCTGATACAATTCCGTTTCTCCAAGAGACGGCAAAATCAAAACCCGCCAGCTATGCAGAGGTTGCCCCTGTTCATCCACTGTATAAAGCGCAGGCAACGCTTGGTGCGTGTCATAGAAATTATGAAACGCAGAAGCAATATCCTTTACATGACTGCTGCACTGCATCCTTCTTGCCGCTTCCCGTGCCGCTTGAACTGCCGGAAGAAGAAGAGCGACGCTAATAAGGGAGAGAAAAACGCTACAACTACTCAAAACAATTCCGGTAACTGCCAGACCTCGATTTTTTGAGTTCAGTCCCAAGATTCCGAATACCAAACCAATGATCGGTACAATCAGCCCTCCTCCACAAAGTACCAGACTTATAATTCCGCACACGAAAGAGGCAATCGCTTTACCGCCGCCGACAGCAGAATTGCGGGAAGCGTATTGTTGCGGTATTTGTGGGGAAATTTCTGCGAAAGGAATATCTTCCGACGTGGAATCAAACGAAAAAGGATCATTATATCCAGAATCAGACGTCGGCGGCGAAACCGGAACATGAATATCTTTCGGTTGACCAAAGGTTATTCCCTTGAGCTTTGCGGCAGGAATTGGTCGCCCGTCTAAGCGGACGGTTGTGTCGGGACGAATCGTACCGTTTGCGGCAAGATCCCAAAGCTGTTGTTTCGTAACAGTTTGTTCCGCGCCATTTAAAATAATTTTTATTTCCATGATCATTGGTCACGACTGAACGTGAGTAAAAGTTTTTTCATTGTATTGTGTCGTAATTTTTTGAGGGCAATCATTGCAAACATTTCCGCTTATTTCACATTGGAGGAGTTGGATTTTTTTTTTTGGAGAGACGCCGTAATAAAGACTTTGAAAGAAGTCCTTATTACGGCGGACGTTTTGCCCTTGAATCAAAACCGTTAGAACGATTATATAATACGTCTTCCGATGACGCAACACAGACGCTACAAAAATTCTGATGATTTCAATCTGTCAAAGTGAGATTTGTATTTCATTTTATTGAAC